>JBCDGT010000021.1:0-11428 GCA_038750915.1 Bacteroidota bacterium | reverse complement strand
GTTTCTCGTTGTCCGGCACTTCACGTACTGCATCTGTTTTCGTACCTCCACCAGGCAATCCAATGTTGATGTTCTCGAGGGTTAGGCTACCAATCGAGTAATTTTTGGTTCCTGTGATGAAAATACCAGTTGGCGGGACGACTTTTAGCCTTGACGTATCCCGGATTTCCGCTCGCAGGTTACTGATTGTGACCCCCTCGATTGATCCCACGGATTGTTGCGGAGCATCTCGATAGGTCCGCAACCGTTCTCCGAGCCGCACGAAGAGGGGCATTTCGACCTGTTCCATTTCGATGTTCTCTAAGAGTACGTCCGAAATATTGCCACCATCTACGCTAAGTATTTTAATCCCTCCTCCACGGGTATCGCTGATCTTGCAGTCAGTTACGATAGTATTATGAAAGTCCCCCATCGATTCTGTCCCAAATTTTATTGCCCCCCATTCACTACTTAGTTGACAATCTCTAACCCTTACGTTTTGGGTTGGTACCGGACTTGTGGTCTTAAAACATATGGCATCATCTCCCGTGTTGATGGTGCAATTATTAATCACGCCATCGGAGGAAGAGTCAATGTCGATTCCATCGTTGTTGGCATTCGCATGGCTGAAAATATCAACACCGGAAATAGTAAAGCCTGCACACTGGAACAAATGCAATGTCCAAGCCGCTGGTTGGCGAAGGTGAATGTCTGAAATATTAATCTGTCGACTTCGGACCAAGCGAATCAAAAACGGTCGATCAAATGTCCCTTTCTCTATTTCTGGTAAGTCATTTTGCCTTAGGTAAGTGTTGACCTTACTAAAGGTAAACCGGTCTCCTTGCCCGTTAATCAAACCGGCACCGGTTATACTTATATTTTGGGCGTCCACGGCACCAATAAGACACATCCCCCTTTGTTGCCCAGTCGCGTCAACGAAGGGATCAATGGTTTGGAAGTCATAAAAATTTTCACCAGCCAATAATGTTGCTCCTTCGGCAATGTGTAGGTTAACTCCATTCTTTAGTAGAATAGTGCCAGATAGGAAGGTGCCATCTTCCAAGAGTACCTTACCACCACCGGCAGCAGCACAAGCATCGATTGCCGTTTGAATTGCAATAGTATTTAGCGTTTCACCATCCCCAACGGCCCCATAGTCTTTAACGTTCCAAACAGTGGTCGTTTTTGATCCGCAAGCCAAAAAAAAAGCAAAAAAAAGCAAGTAGACAATCAGCCGCATGGTTTGTAGAAATTTTTGGCTCATTCCCTTTTTCCTGGTATCTTACTATACATCTTAGATAGGTAGGAGAGCACTTTTACCTTGCACAAGGTATTGGCTCACCTTTATGTTAAGTGGCGCTTTTGGTTCGATTTTTACCTGAAATCGTTTTGGTCACCTCCATAATAATTTGACGGAGCATCACTGGTAAGGATAAGTACTAAAATTGTCAGCGGACCTAGCATCATTAAGAGCGTGTCTAAAATTTTTCAATGTAGTATAAGCGCGGCCGCAGGTGCAATGTGAGCCTGCCAAAGCAAAGGAGTACCGACCCCCAGACTGGAAATATAAATGACCTAATAAGATTGCTAAGAAAACGTGTTTTACGATCACCCTAGTGCAGCCGGAGGTCTGCGCCCCTCGACATACTCGAAAAAATCTAAACAGCGACAGTTATAACCATAAGTGGCACCTCTCCTAATTGCTCCCCCTTACTTTCGCAAGTATGAAAAGAGTTGAAGTGCATTTTTTACCTTTTTTATTAGGTTTGTTGTTACTAACAGGGTGTGGTCCAAGCATGCCCGATACGGTAGAGGTAGCTTACGATCAGTTACCTGATAAATTGGATTATAATATCCACGTCAAGCCGGTCCTCTCGGATAAATGCTTTCTCTGTCACGGCCCCGATGCGGCTAACCGAGCGGCTGATTTACGTCTTGACGAGCCCGGTCACGCGGACGCCAAACAGATTATGGCGCGCATTTTTAGTGAGGACCCCGACTTTATCATGCCGGAGCCTAAGGCCAATATTCCTTTATCGGACCATGAGAAGGCAGTCATCACGAAGTGGATTGAGCAAGGGATGCCCTACGCCGACCACTGGGCTTGGTTGTCTCCCGAAAAACCAGAACTACCTGAGGTAGCGGAGGAAGAATGGCAAGAGAACGCCATTGATCGCTTCGTACGCCGAAAGCAGGAGGAGAAAGGTTTTGGCTTTACGCCCGTAGCGGATAAGGACTTGCTGCTTCGCCGGGTCAGTTTTGACTTGACCGGCTTGCCACCAACACCTGCGGAAATTGCCGACTTTGTTGCTGATAACAGCCCGGAAGCCTACGAAAAACAAGTGGATCGCCTACTGGCAAGCCCGAAGTATGGAGAAAGAATGGCGGTACAATGGCTGGATTTAGCGCGCTTTGCCGATACCCACGGCTACACCGTTGATCGTTACCGCGACATGAGCCCCTGGCGAGATTGGGTGATTAAGACCTTCAACGAAAACATGCCTTTCGACGAGTTTGTCACCTGGCAGATGGCCGGGGATCTGTTGCCCGATCCTACTCGCGAGCAAATTTTGGCAACGGGCTTTAACCGCCTCCACCCCCAAAACTTGGAGGGAGGAATCATTGAGGAAGAATTCCGCACAGCTTATGTTGCCGACCGTGCCAATACCCTAGGGACGGGCTTACTGGGCCTTACCCTTTCTTGTGCCTCCTGCCATGATCATAAGTACGACCCGATTAGCCAAAAGAACTACTACGAAATCTTCAGCTTCTTCAACAATGTAGACGAGGCCGGCCTAATTCCCTGGGATGGTGCTACCCCACCTCCTCGTCTTGATCTACCTACGGAACGTCAAGACAGCATCATTGCCTTCCTCAAAAAACTAGAAACGGAACAGGTACATAAACTAGCGAAGCTAGCAGAGGAAAACAAGAAGAAAGCCGACGCTTGGATCGATGGAGAAGGCTACCGTCGTCTATCTACGACCACCGGTTTGCGTGCTCACTTTCCCCTGAATGATGCTCGACTGGGTAACGGGGTTCGCCCCTCAGAGCGAGGCAAAATGGACCGGAAGTTTTCCACTAATGAAGTACCCGTGTTGACCGAAGGGCGTTCTGGTAAAGGACTCCTTTTAGATGGTGATGCCTGGATTGACCTGAAACCAGTAGGTATTTACAGCCGTGAGGAACCCTTTACGATTGGCATGTGGGCAAAAATTCCGAAAAAGTTGAAAACGGGTTTTCTATTCCATAAAGGCCAGGGAACACGCCTGCACGGAGAGCGAGGGTATCATCTCTACCTTGATACAACTGGTCTGGAAATCCTGATGGCCCACGTTAACCCAGGGAATTCTATCGTGGAATTTGCTGAGACGGAGGTGCCACGTGATGAATGGGTACACTTTGCCATTACTTACGATGGTAGTAGTAAGGCTGCTGGCTTCCGCTTATACATGAACGGCCGAGAGTTGACCACGGAAGTACAAAATGACGACCTCACCCGGGACATTATCTTTAACAATATGACGGATGCCATCTACCGGGACGTGATCGAGCCGGGGCTCCAAATAGGGGCCCGTTGGCGGGGTAAGGGAGTCCGGGGTACAGCCGTAGATGACATTATGGTTTATGGCCGTGAACTAAGCGGACTAGAGATGCTGCGGCTCGGGGCACCCGTAGCCACAAAGCAATTGCTGGCCACGAAAAGTGAAGACTTAAAGGCCAGCGAGCGGACCTTACTTCAACAACACTACCTAGCGGTAATCTTACCAGAAGCTGCTAAAGAAAAACGGCACCTTCAGGAGATTAGGTCCAAGTTGGTTGACAGTATGCAACAGGTGCAGGAGATCATGGTAATCCGGGAAATGGAGACGCCACGACCAGCGTTTGTTTTAGACCGTGGACAGTACGATGCTCCGACCGAACCAGTAGAAAGCCGGGTACCCGACTGGCTGATACCCATGCCCGAAGGAGCGCCGGCCAACCGCCTGGGCTTAGCCCAGTGGCTCTTCGACCCACAGCACCCACTTACCGCAAGGGTTGCCGTAAACCGTTATTGGCAACAGTTCTTTGGTCGTGGCTTGGTGAAAACCGCCGAAGACTTTGGTAACCAAGGTGAATTGCCTACTCACCCAGAACTACTCGACTGGCTCGCCACCGAGTACATCAACAGTGGCTGGGACACTAAGGCCTTGCTTAAAAAAATTGTCATGAGCCGTGCTTACCAGCAAAGTTCTAAACCCACCAGCGAAGAACAGCGCTTGTCCGACGTAGATAATGTTTGGCTTGCCCGCGGCCCCGCCCGCCGGCTTACGGCGGAGATGATCCGTGATAATGCACTGGCTGCCAGTGGCTTACTGAACGATAAGATTGGGGGCAAGTCGGTGAAGCCCTACCAGCCGGAAGGTCTGTGGAAGATGAATAATGCCACTTACGTACAGGATGATGGAGAAGACCTTTACCGCCGAAGCCTTTACGTGTTTTGGAAGCGTACCGTACCGCATCCAACCCTTGGTACTTTCGACGTGCCGAACCGGAATGAATGTACCGTCCGTCGCCAGAAAACCAACACGCCTCTCCAGGCACTGGTACTGATGAACGACCCTGCCTTTGTGGAAGCGGCAAGGATTCTTGGAACAAAAGTGACTAGGGCAGCGGATAAAAACGCTGCGATCGCCAATATCTTTACCCACCTGAGTGGTCGCCCCCCGGTGGAGGCAGAAATTGAATTATTAAAGCAGGTGCGCAAGAACGAGCTGGATGTCTTTACCGAGCAACCCGGAAAAGCGGATGGCTGGTTGACCGCTGGCTTCACCAAAGCCGACCCGAATCTGGACCCCATCGAGGTAGCTGCCGATGCCGTTCTAGCCAGCGTAATTATTAACTCGGATGCGGTGATTACTAAGCGGTAGGCTCTTCTGGACACCTCCGAGTGTCCAGACTGATCCTCAAAATAACAGTAAAAGAAAATATCATGTTTAACGAACTCTTCAAGTCGCAACAGCGAATGGACCGCCGGAAATTCTTCACGAAGTCAAGTCTCGGCATTGGTGCACTTGCTCTGGGGAATTTGCTAAAGGCGGAAAGTGTCGCTAGCCCACTAGCGGGTATACCGGGATTGCCCCATTTTGCTCCACGGGCGAAGCGCATCGTTTTTTTGTTCCAAAGCGGAGGCCCATCTCAATTTGAAACGTTCGATTATAAGCCGAAGCTGAAGGACCTTTTCGGACAAGATTTACCAGACTCCTACCGCAAAGGACAGCGGCTAACGGGGATGAGTGCAAACCAGTCTAGCCTTCCCATTGCTCCCTCGATTTATGATTTTAAGCGGCACGGACAATCCGGCGCTTGGGTAAGCGAACTGTTGCCGCATACGGCCGGAATCGTTGATGAGCTGTGCTTTGTAAAGTCGCTGTATACCGAGCAAATTAACCACGACCCGGCCATTACCTTTTTCCACACTGGTCACCAGTTGCCGGGCCGACCAAGTATCGGTTCATGGATGAGCTACGGGCTAGGTTCCTTGAATAATAACCTCCCTACGTTCGTGGTCCTGCAATCGAAAAACGCGGGAGGACAACCGCTCTACGCTCGTTTATGGGGGAACGGCTTTTTACCTACCCAGCACCAAGGCGTACAGTTTACTTCGGGAAAGGACCCAGTACTCTATCTCCACGATCCCGAAGGCTACGATGGTAAGGATCGCCACCGCATGCTGGGCTACCTAAAGGAGCTGAACCAAACCCAAAAGTCGGCTTACGGAGACCCCGAAATTGATGCTCGGATCAGCCAGTACGAGATGGCCTACCGGATGCAAAGCTCCGTTCCTGAAATAGCGGATATGAGTGACGAGCCGGACCACATCTTCGATATGTACGGCCCCGATAGCCGGGACCCCGGCACCTTCGCGGCCAACTGTTTGCTGGCCCGGAAACTTTTGGAAAAAGACGTTCGTTACGTTGCGCTCTACCACCGGGGCTGGGATCAACACACTCACCTGCCGGGCGGCATCAAGAACCAATGTAGAAATACGGACCAGGGTTCCGCCGCCCTTGTCAAAGACCTTAAGCAACGGGGCTTACTGGAGGATACACTTGTCATCTGGGGTGGCGAATTTGGCAGAACGGTGTACTCTCAAGGGAAACTGACCGAAACGAATTATGGCAGAGATCACCACCCCCGTTGCTTTACGATGTGGATGGCTGGAGGCGGTGTTAAAAAAGGCTTCACCTACGGAGAGACGGATGATCTGAGCTATAATATCGTCCGTGACCCCGTTCACGTCCACGATTTCCACGCCACCATTATGCACTTATTCGGGGTGGACCACGAGCGGCTTACTTTCAAACATCAGGGGCGCCGGTACCGCCTGACCGATGTGCACGGGCACGTGGTTAAGGATTTGCTAGCTTAGGAAAGTAGCACACTACGAAACATCTTACTTTTCCCTCTCTAGGTCTCTCTAAACTACCGTGCTGGATAGCATTTAGAGCGGAAAAGGTCGAGTAATGTGACGAATTAGGATGTATACACTAGAAAAATTAATTTCCTAGCTCCTAGCTCCCATACCCTGCACCTGCGTCCGCGCCCTGCTTATCTTTGAGGTCACAAACTACCTGCCTTGAAGATTCAATACCGTGCCAAGGGCATTACGCTTTTTGAAAGTGCCCTTTTTCGCACCATAACAACAGTTGTGGAAGGGAACGATTTTATTCTAGTTGTCGACCCGAACTGGCTTCCCGAAGAGGTGCAGGAGATTGCCGCCTACGCGAAGCGGGTAGGGAAGGGGAAAGAGCAATATTTACTTTTTACTCATTCCGACTATGACCATATTATCGGCTATGGTGCTTTTCTCAATTGGAAAACAATTGCGAGTAAGCGCTTTGTCGAGAATCCCGAGGCTACTGCACAGTTGCAGCAAGCGAAAGATTGGGATGACGAATATTACATCAAAAGGACCTACAAGCTTAGCTATCCCAAAATTGATTATTCAATCGCTGGAAAGGGTAAGGGAATGTACTTGGGAGAAAATACGGAGGCCCTTTTTTACCAGGCGGCAGGTCACAATTATGATGGCTTGGCCACTTTTTTACCCGCACAAGGAGTACTGATTGTTGGTGATTACTTGAGCAATATTGAGTTCCCCTACGTCTACCATTCTTTCGAAGAATACCATAAGACCTTGTGGCGGTTGGAGAAAATTATTATTTCTGGTCAGGTGAAGTTATTGGTAACCGGCCACGGAGATGCGGCCACGGAATTATCCGAAATGACTCTGCGGCTGCGCGAATCAAGGGATTATCTGACTTGCCTTGAGGCGAGTGTGCGTAGTGGTACTACTTTTGACCTGGAGCGCCTTTTTCAACGCTATTCATTTCCGGGCATCATGCGGAAGTTCCACAAGAAAAACATGGCATTATTGCGGCAAGAGTTAAAGGGTTGAAGCATACTGTGCTGCATTTACCATTGCTCTCGCTAAAATGCTTCACTGCTGCAGTCAGTCGCCTAGAGTGTACCGGGTTCTGGGTAGCAATACTGTTATGCTGGGGAGAAGCCGGGGTATAATTGTAGCGTAATGTGGGTATTCATCTATTTCAACTCCACCTTCCAAACCAGCGCCATTTCGGCACCGAATGGCTTCTCAGCTGGTGTGTTAAGCTTGAGTCCTTTGGCGGTTCTTTCCCATTTGATCCGTTCGTCGCTACCGAGTACGGATACCTTTTTTACCTTCATTTCCCGAGCTTGCTTACTGAAGACCTCCAGTAAGCGGCTTGACTGACCAGCGGCCCAACCAAGCTGAATGGCGTAGAGGGTTTTGCCTTTGCGGGTATACCGGACGTCGCCGGCATTAAAATCCCAGATGCCCAGTTTGAGAGCACCGAATTCTTTGAAAGCGTCTTTGCCGTCGCCGCGTAGTTTAGTACCCCCCTCACCGTAGGTGACGAAGGGACGAGTACCATAGATGGCTTCTCCGTAGGCTGCTAGCCATTCTCCCATTGCTTTTAGAGTAGTCAATTGCTCTGCGGGAATCGTTCCTTCAGCAGTTGGTCCAGCGGACAGCAGCATTACGCCATTTTTGCTGGTTACTTCAGCTAGGATGCGGATAGCCTTGGCGGGGTCGAGGGCGGTACGGCGAGTTTTATCATAGCTCCAGGCACTGCCGAGGATAAAGTCGGTAACCCAAACATCGCGTTGAATGTCGGGCATGCTGGCGCGCTCAATATTGACAATGGCCAAATCTTTAGGGAAGAAAGCTCCCTTGGTATTAACGACTACCTCTTTTTTGGCTGCGGCCGCACGGTTGAAGTAATTAGCGAGGAATCGCTGCCGATGATCTTCTTCAATGAAGCGTTGTCCGAAGTCCATCCAAATATAGTCTGGCAAGTAGCCGTTGATAACTTCGTCTAGTTTAGCCAACCAGTAGTCATTGGCTTCTTCGTTGTCCATCAGGCCATAGAGCTTGCGGTACTTTTGGTCTTGAGGTACGGCACAGCTGTCTTGGACAATATTTAGGCGACTGCTGCGGCGGGTCCAGCTGTTTTCCGGCTTGGGATAAAACATCAAGTTGAAGCCATGATGGAAGGTAGCCATGAACTTTAGGTCCCGCTGCTGGGCTTCGCGTTGAATGGCTTGCACTACGTCTACCCTAGGCCCCATATCAGCTGAGTTCCACGGGTTTACTTTGCTTTCCCAGAGGCTAAACCCATCGTGATGTTCGGCGATAGCACCGATTATCTTGGCACCACTACCCGCAAAGGCATCGACCCATTCTTTGGCGTCGAATTGTTCCCCCTTCCATTGCGGAATGAAGTCGTGGTAGTGAAAATTAGGCCCGTACGTTTCCTGGTGGTAGTCGTGTATCTTTTCCCCCCAACCGATCCGATCAGGGACGTACATCCACCTTGGGTACCACTCCCCGCCCCAGGCGGGGACGGAATAAACGCCCCAGTGGAAGTAGACCCCAAATTTGGCGTCGGCAAACCATTCGGGAGTGGCTTGGTGCCGTTTTAGCGAGGTCCAGTCGGGGGTATATTTTCGCTGGGCGGTGAGCTGAAAAGAGCAAATACAAACAAGTAGTAGGAAGATTGTACGTGGCATGGGGCATTTTTTTGGGCAAAAGGTAAAACCAATATTTCGACTTATATCTTATAAAGTGCGATGTATAATCATATGACTGTCGATCGTCACCATGAGGCTTATTACCAAATGGGAACCTTGTGACATTTTCCACGGATCGCCTTAACTTGAGGGCGGTTAATTATTTGTGCATGTACTATCGTTTATTATTGAGCGTGTTTTTTTTACCGGTTTTCCTAACGGGCCAGAATGAGTTTGCTCCTCCAGGAGCGGAGTGGTGTTTGCAGGGCTACGATGCTGATGGAGAAGCTTTAGGTTACGTTATCGCCAGCTACGTAGCGGATACGCTTCTACGAGGACAAAAATTTAAGGTACTCCAGATGCGGGCGAAGACCATAACACCAGCTGGTTATAAATATACCCCTTTTAGCAGCCGAGATATGGTACTAGAATCTGGGGACTCTGTGTTCTATTACATCCCAAACATTGGTGTTAGCGTATTCCTTTTCAAAAAAAACTATATCGAAGGAGAAGTAACTACTTCCTATCTGTATAACGATTACTTTGACGTGCTATCGGTAAAAGATGAAATAATCGATGGCTTACCACTTTCGGTGGCTGAACTCAACTTGCAGCCCTGGCTTAATCGGGACTTACCGGTTACTATGTACGGTCGGTGGGGCCCAAGTCGTGGCTTTATCGGTAGCTGGGGCTTTGCCAATGAAGGTAAGGGAAAGGAAATTTTGGAGGCCGTCCGGGCGGACTCCGTGCCGGAAGTAAAAATGGTGGCTCGTAGCCAGTGTTTTGCTATTATGGATCAGGAAGAAAGGACTTTTGTTCCGATTACGCCCGAAGAAGATTGTAAAATTGAGGCTTTCCCCAACCCAGTGGCTAGTGTAGATGAATGGGTTCGGATCCGGCTTAACTGTCGCGATTACGTAGAAAAGGATTACCGCCTACTGATTTACGATACTAAAGGTAGGGTAGTGGGGACGCCACGTACCCTGCGTTACTTACCCAACGATTTTTCGGTGAGAAATCTCCCTAATGGTCGTTACTTCGCCCTGCTCATTGCGGGAGAAGAACGCTACGAGTTTACCTTCTTGAAAAGCCGATGAATATGTTGCGCTCTGTTTTTATTTACCTGGCACTTATCACCTTACTCTGCACCTGCGGTCGCGACCAAAAGAACAGTAATCAACAGCCGCCGGAAGGGTTTAATCACCTATTTGACCAAAAAAGCCCTTATCTTCTGCAGCATGCCCGCAATCCGGTAGACTGGTACCCTTGGAATGAGGAAGCCTTGGCGAAGGCCAAATCCGAAAATAAATTACTGGTAATCAGTGTAGGCTACGCGGCCTGCCATTGGTGCCACGTAATGGAACATGAATCTTTCGAAGACAGCTTAGTGGCGGCGGTAATGAACGAGCATTTCGTCAGCATCAAAGTAGATCGGGAGGAACGCCCCGACGTGGATGAGGTTTACATGACCGCCTGCCAGCTCACCGCTAAACGCGGCTGCGGCTGGCCCTTGAACGCCATTGCCCTGCCGGATGGCCGGCCAATCTGGGCCGGGACTTACTTCCCTAAGGACCAGTGGCTAAAAATCCTGCGGCAGTTTACGGATGCTCGCCTAAAGGAAGCCGGAAAAATGGAGGAGTATGCCGCTAGCCTTACCGAAGAATTGGTACGTCAGAGTAGCTTCATCCCTTCGGCAGCTGGTGACGAAGCGCTCAGCCAGACCCAGATTGACGCGGCGGCAGAAATGCTGCTAGAGAGTATGGACTTTAATCTGGGAGGGGTAGAAGGCGCCCCCAAATTTCCACTACCGGTATTACACGAATTTCTCCTGGCGCACCACTTCCATACGGGTAACGAAAAATCCCTAGAGGCAGTTATAAAGACGCTTGATGAGATGGCGGCTGGAGGCATCTACGACCAACTGGCCGGCGGATTCGCTCGCTACAGTACCGATGACCGCTGGTTGGTGCCACACTTCGAGAAAATGCTATACGACAATGCTCAGCTCGTCAGTTTGTACGCTCATGCATACCAGTTGACGGGAAAAAAACGCTACGAAGAGGTCGTGCGGCAAAGTCTGGGTTTCATTGAGCAAAGCCTTACCGACCCTGAGGGTTTGTTTTACGCCTCCCTGGATGCAGATACCGAAGGAGAGGAAGGACTTACCTACGTATGGAAACTAGCCGAAATCGCTCGGGTGCTTGAAGATGACCAAGTGACGGAAGCCTTTGCCGACTTTTACGGAATTAAAGCACGGGGAAATTGGGAAGGGGCTAATATTCTGCACCGACCTCTCCCGCCGGAAATGGTGGCCCAGCAAAATGGTTACGAAAACCAAGCAGCACTTGAAGCC
>JBCDGT010000020.1:0-11439 GCA_038750915.1 Bacteroidota bacterium | reverse complement strand
TATTGTACTTTGAGCAAGCTCAGAGCGGCATTACGGTGACTAACGGTACGATCATCGGCTCGCTATGTTTTACGAATAATACCGCTAGTACTACGGTGCTCAATTTTGCTAGTTTAGTGGTGAACGACACTAACGGCCAGGTCGCTAATCCCGTAGGGAACGGTGGCTCGATCAACGATTGTACCACCATACCCACCTGTTCGGATGGTATTATGAATGGTGATGAAACCGGCGTTGATTGTGGTGGTAGCTGTACGCCTTGTCAAACGATGACAGATTGTGGCGCAGGAACAACGGATGTCGAAATATGCATTGGCAGTGAATGCGCGGACGCAGGTGCAGAGGTATGTGTACCGGTCTATGTAGGCAACTTCAATTCCCTAGGAGGCCTCCAGTTTGCGCTAGAGTATAACGGCGCTAACCTGGATTTTACCCGGGTCATTCCGGCCAATGCGTTGGCCAGCGGTACTTCCCCCGGCAACCCGTCCGATGGGCGGTTAAATGTAGTTTGGAACGATCCCAACCTTTCCGGCCAGTCTTTCCCTGATGATGAAATTGCTTTCGAGCTTTGCTTCACGGTAGAAAATGCGGTGGCTACACCCCTGACTTTCTTTAATGAAGCAACCACCCTGAGGGCCTTTAATGAGCTTGGTACTCGCCTTCCTTCCTCCGGTAATCCTGGTGCGGTGAACAGCAATTGTGGAAATGAACCTACCTGTTCGGATGGCATTATGAATGGTGACGAAACCGGCGTTGATTGTGGTGGTAGCTGTACTCCTTGTAATAATACCGGAGGCCCTGACGTCAACTGTGGTATGGGCACCAGCAACATTAGCCTTTGCCTTGGTGATTATTGTGATATTGCTAATGGAGCAGAGGTTTGTGTCGATATTACCGTTGGTAATTTTACGGATGTAACTGCTTTCCAAACGGACATTGTCTTTCCTGCCGGTTCCTTAACCCTGAGCTCTAGCACTTCGGATCCCGGCTTGGGTGATGCACTGTTAGTCAACCAACCGGAAAATGATCGCGTACGCATCATCTATTTCCAGCAAAGCCAGACTGGGGTCAGTTTCGATAATGGCGACGTGATTGGTTCAATCTGTTTTACTAACAACGTAGCGGGAACCACCATCCTCAACTTACAAAACCTTACGGTAAATACAACCAGTGGGAGCGCTCCCAACCCCGTTGCTAGTGGTGGTTCGATTAACGACTGTTCGACCATGCCTACTTGTACTGACGGCATTATGAACGGTGACGAAACCGGCGTAGACTGTGGCGGTAGCTGTGCGCCATGTTCAGCAACACCTTTAAGCTTAAACGTAGGTAACGGTATGGCTGCTGTTGGAGAGCAGGTGTGCGTAAACGTCGAGGTAGAAGACTTCATGGATATCACGGATTTAGGCTTCAACCTCAATTATGACCCTGCTGTACTGATGCTCTCCTCCGTGACGGCCACAACGGCCCTACCGGGCTTTGGTTCGGGGAACTTCAACACGACCAGCAGTGGAATAATTGGGGTGACTTACGCCTCGGCAACGCCTCGCAGCCTTAATGATAACGCTTCTTTATTTGAAGTTTGTTTTACCGTCCTTACTGGTGCAGAAACCGACCTGACCATCTCTGGAGCTACCGTTACGGCTAACGGCAGTACAAACCTAACCGTCAATACTTCTCCGGGAACCATTAATACCGGAGGGTTGATTACCTACGATAACTTATCCGTAGTCACCAGTGATGCGGATGGTGCAATGGGAACGGAAGTTTGCCTCGATTACAGTGTCTATAACTTTATGGGTGTGGCTGGGATGCAATTCCCCATAACTTATGATGCGACTAAACTACGTTTCAACTCGGCAACGGGTACTGGCGCCCTAACCGGTTTGCAAGCCTTTAGCCCTGAAGATGGGGTAGTCCGAATCATCTGGTTTGACCCCGCTATACAACCAAATTCACTGGATGACGGAACGAATATTCTTTCGGTTTGCTTTACCGTGCTAGAAGCATGCGAAACGGAGGTGAGAATCGAAGATGTTCCTCGTTTCAACATAAGAGCTATTGACCCTGAGAATAACCCTATTCTACCCTTTGATGTGTTTAGTGGTACGGTTAATGAAGGAGTAGAGGGAGATTGTAATCCTCTACCCGGGAACTTGGTGCTCGACCTTGGTAATGCCGAGGCAACTATCGGAGAAGAAGCCTGTATCGACCTGCGAGTTACCGATTTTACCGCACTCGATGAACTAAGCTTCTCACTAGTCTATGATGCGGATGAAATTTCCTTCAGTGGTGTTAATAATTTCGGTCTTACTAGCGTTTCGGCGGCCAACGTCAGCAATCCATCACCAGGCGTCCTGACCTTTGACTGGGACGCCTCTGGTACTACGGGACAAAGCCTCGCCGATGATGCGGTCTTGCTGAGTTTCTGCTTTACCATTGATCGTTTTACCCCAACCAACGTCGATTTTAGCAATAGCCCTACCGTCATTCAGGCCAGGAACGCTGCCGGACAAAACATCGGTGTGGTACCGATGGGCGGTACAATTAACCCCAATGTCCCAGTTACTGATGGGCTTACCTTCCAGGTGGGATCCGCTATGGCTGGAATCGGTGAAACGGTCTGCTTGCCGGTGATTGGTTACGAAGTAAATGACTTGGTTGCCTTTCAGTATACCCTTACCTACCCTAGTAACGTATTGGAGTATACCGGAACTGGAGGAGAATTTGCACTGAGCGGAAACGTTTCAGTGGTGAATAGTGATCCAGGTATCCTGAGGGTAGTTTGGACGGATGCTAATGCTGAAGGCAATACGGTACCGGACGGGACAGCTATTTTCACGGTCTGTTTCCGGGTGCTGAACGGTGATGTGGGGGTTGTGAGTTTTAGCGGTCAACCAACAGAGATAGAATTCGAAGATGTTAATAGCATCGTAAGTGCCCAACTACTGAATGGTCAAGTTAACGGTAGCATGGCTCCGTCCATTGTAGAGATTAATATGGACCCCCCGGCCTGTTTTGGCGGTAATGATGGCTCCATCACCCTCAGCGTATCCGGCGGGCCTAACCTTACTTACAATTGGAGTCCCAGTGTGTCTACTTCTAACGAAGCCACGAACTTGGCGGCAGGGACTTATAACGTTACTGTTTCCAACCAATCTGGACAGTCTACCTCCCGCGAAATAGTGCTAACTGAAGGGGCTCAACTGGAATTTATTGGAGACCCTCAGGTTACCGGTGTAAGTTGTAATGGAGAAGCTGACGGTTCCATCCTTATTTCCGTACGGGGAGGAGCAACGCCCTATTCGATTGACTGGTGTGGTAGTTTGCCGGATAACGTACTATCTCAGAGTGATCTTGATGGTGGTAGCTATTGCGTCACGGTGACGGATGACAATGGCTGTATGATTGAGCTGCCCAATATTACCGTTGGGGAACCAGGAGCTCTACTCATTGGTGGTACGCCAATTAATATTACGGATAACCCTGGTGGGGTAAATGTGGTCATTCAGGGCGGTAGAATGCCTTTTGCTTATTCTTGGTCTGGCCCCGGAGATTATTCCGCTAGTACCGAAGATGTCGACGATATTACCATTCCAGGCACCTACTGCTTAACCGTTACCGATAATAATGATTGTGAAAAAGTGCAGTGCTTCGCGGTTATTGAGGCCTTGGCCTATACGATTGATGTAGATAACGGCTGTACAGGAGAAAATAATGGTTCGATTGATATTACCGTCAGGGGAGGGAATGGCTCCTACGATTATGAATGGAGCAATGAAGCGGGGCCTTTCGCTACCACCCAAGACATCAACAACTTGAGCCCTGGTGATTACACGGTCGTCATCACCAGCGGTATGGAAGAAAATACCGCAACTATTACCATCGAGCCGGAGCCCATTGTTGCTCCCGCGACGGTGGTACCCGCCACGAGTGGAAATAATGGTAGCATTACCCTGACACCCTCCGGTGGTAACCCTCCCTTTAGCTTCCTGTGGGATGATGGAACGGTTACCCAAAACCGTACGGATTTGAGCTCCGGCGAATACTGTGTGACCATCATGGACGAAAGTGCGTGTGAGAAAGAATTCTGTTACACGGTAGGAGCGCGAGCAATTGCCTTTGGAGCCAGCTCTACCCGTCCGAGTAGCTGTTCCGACGCTGAGGATGGTGTGATCCGTTTAGTGATTGATAACGGAACGGCTCCCTTTACCGTAAGAGTGGAGCCGGTAGGCACTCAGGTAATGGTGGATACCAACATAATTGAGGTGATGGTTCCGCTAGGGACCTACGACGTTACCGTCACTGATGCCCAGGGAGGAGAGATTGCCACTACCCTCACCGTGGAAGGGCCTAGTGCCATCACGGCCCCGGCAACAATCACCTCCGATACGGAAGATACTGGCTGCTCCGGTATGATCAGCCTTGACCTGGGCGGTGGAACGGGATCATATACGGTAACATGGAGCAACGATAACACTGGGCCGACCATCACTCAACTGTGTTCGGGAGCTTATGTTGCTACCGTTACCGATGCTAATGGCTGTAGCTTCACCACCGACACCTTACGGATCAACCGGATAGACGAAGTACTCGATAGCATTGGCCCCGTCGCTTGTGAAAGTGGAGCCGATGGTAGTATATCCGTAACCATCTCGGGCGGAGTAGAGCCCTATTCCTTCAATTGGACGAGAACGGGAAGTACAGAATCGTTGGCAACGACCGAAGACTTAATCGACGTTGCCGCCGGAGATTACACCCTAACTATTATGGACGCTACCGGCGCTACTTTAGTTAAGAATTATACCGTTGGTACTACTTCAGGCTTCAGCGTAAACGTAGTCGTTACAACGGACTACGGTGGTTTCGGAGTGAGCTGCCCCGAAAGTAGTGACGCTCGACTAGAGGCAACGATCAGTGGGCAAGGAGACTTCTTCTTCGAATGGACCCGTGATGACATGATGGTGGGGACTACCCAAAGTATAAATGCCCAGTCCGCTGGGACTTACACCTTGATCGTTTCGGACGATAGTGGTTGTGAAATTACCCAAGTGACTGAGGTGACCGCTCCGCCGGCTATTACCCTTAATCCAACCGTCTCCACCATTAGTTGTGGTAGTACTGGTGACGGTGCTATTAGTGTGATCGCCAGTGGTGGAGTAGGAGAATATTCTTACAGCTGGTCTACGGGCTCTTCCGCCACCCAGATTCAGGGCCTTAGTGCTGGGCGGTACGACCTCACCGTCATGGACGGTAATAACTGTACGACCACCGAAAGCTTTACCCTGGCCGCTCCGGAAGATTTGGCCATTACCTTCGAAGCGACGCCTGCTGACGATGGCTGTAATGGTACGATCATGATTCTTCCACTAGGCGGCAGTGGCAACTACAACTTCTCTTGGCCGCAGTTGCCAAACCAAGGTAACACGCCGCTGGCCGAAGGCCTCTGCCCCGGAGAATACACCATCGAAGTGACCGACGACAATGAATGCCAGACGGTCACCATGGTGGCAACGGTACTTGACCGCCGGTTACCCTGCCTCAGTACTCGTGAGGTGATTACGCCAAACGGAGACGGACTGAACGAAACCCTGGTTATCTTCTGTTCTGGCGATGAAGTAGCCACCAATAACCACTTGGAAGTCTGGAATCGTTGGGGCCAGCTGGTCTACGAAGTAGAAGATTACGACTGTAGTGAAGATGGTGGTTTACGGTGCTTCGAAGGGCTTACGAACGATGGAGAAATCCTACCTCCCGGCCCGTACTACTACGTATTTGAGTTTACTTCCGCTATGGGGCCCCGCATGCAACAACGTGGCTCCTTTACCCTCATTCGCGATTAAGTCTTCTGGCCGGAGGAGCGGCTCTTTGTGGCCACTCCTCCGGAAATCCCTCTTTCCCAAAAACGATATAAGCAACGCTCCCCATGAATAAACTGCTACCCACTCTTGTTCTTTTGCTGGTAGCCCTGAACGTACTCCGTGCGCAGGACGAAGCTATTTTTAACCACTACGTACAAAATCCCATTATCCTTAATCCGGCGGCCGCTGGATTTGCGGACGAATACACGGCCTTCCTTAATGCCCGCGCGCAGTGGTCGGGCTTTGAAGATTCCCCGAAAACCATCGCTCTACGCCTCAACGGACCAGTTGGCCAAAGCTTCGGGATCGGAGCGGCTCTATTTTCGGAGAGCGCCGCCCAACAAAACCGGCTAAAGGGACAGGTAGACGTTGCCTTTCGTTTTGGCTTAGGCAAAGAGGTGAAAGGCGTACAGCCTTTTCAGGCTGCCTTTGGCTTTTTTACCCAGTTTCAACGCTTAACGCTCGATCCCGATATCGTCAATAACCCCCAGTACGAGCCTGGTGATATCGAGATCATGAGTTATCTGGATGGCAAAACACGCTTTGATGCCGGTGTGGGCATTTACGGTAGCCACATCAATGGTGCTTTTGGTGGTTTTACCATCAACAACTTGGTTAGTAACCGACTGAATAATATCTCCGGGCGTACTGCCCAGGAAGGGTTTAATTTCACCTTCCTGCTGGGCCAAAAGTTTCGGGTAGCGGATCTCAACGTCAACCTCACCCCAAGTATCATGATTCGGGACGTCCAGGATGCGCCCTTCATGATGGACTTCAACCTGCAAGCTGGCTTCATCGATGACCAATTCATTGCCGGTCTTTCCTATCGTTATTTAGGTGCTATCGGTATTCTGCTAGGAACCAAACTGAACGGCTTTCAACTTTACTACGGCTTTGACCTTGGCTTCGGCGGCTTTCAACAGTATAATTCCGGTAGCCACGAGTTCACCGTGGGCTATTCCATCGGTCGGGGAAGCATCCTGGAAGCACAGAAACGGAGTGCGGCGGAGGAAAAGCTGCGGTAAATTTTGCCGTATTTCCCCTTGCTCCTAAAGCAGAAGGCCTAGTTCTCAACGAAGAGAACCAGGCCTTTTGTTCTTGAGTAGGCGATGACTTACAGTCCTAACAACAGCAGCGTCGGATCTTCCAGCAAATTCTTCACCTTCACGAGGAAAGTAACGGAACTGGAGCCGTCGATCACCCGGTGGTCGTAGCTGAGGGCGAGGTACATCATGGGGCGAATAACCACCTCTCCATTAACCGCTACGGGGCGCTGAATGATGTTGTGCATCCCGAGGATAGCACTCTGGGGCTCGTTGAGAATGGGCGTACTCATCATGCTGCCAAAGACCCCACCGTTGTTAATCGTAAAAGTACCTCCCTGCATCTCTTCGATGCTGAGTTTGTTGTCGCGAGCGCGAGCGGCCAGGTCCTTCAGGTTCTTTTCGATGTCGGCAAAATGGCGGCTCTCGATATTTTTAATTGGGGGAACGACCAGCCCCGTTGGCGTGGAAACGGCAAAGCTGATGTCGACGTAATCGTGGTAAATCAAGCTCTTGCCGTCTTCACCAAGGGCAGCATTCACGTCGGGCATCTCCATTAGCACCTGGGCGCAGGCCTTGGCGAAAATGGACATAAAGCCAAGCTTTACGCCGTACTTCTCGACGAATTTTTCCTGTACTCGCTTACGGAGGGCCATAACCTCACTCAGGTCCACTTCGTTAAAAGTGGTGAGCATAGCTGTCTCGTTCTTAGCACGAACCAGGCGGGTAGCAATGGTGCGGCGCATCCGGCTCATCTTTTCCGTCCGCTCTTCCCGACTGAAGCTGGCGGTGGCGGGTGCAGCAGTTTGGGGCGCGGTCGCGGGTGCAGGGGCTGGTTTGGCGGGCGCGGGCTTAGGCGCCGCGGCAGCTTGCTGGGCATCCTCCTTCGTGATGCGGCCATCCCGGCCAGTGCCGTTTACCGTTGTGGGGTCGACGTCGGCTTCCCGGAGTATCTTGCCGGCGGCAGGGCTGGGCGTACCCGTAGCGTAGTTCTCGGTCGCCGCAGCTGCCGGAGCTGGAGCGGCTTTTTCTTTCGCGGCGGGAGCCGCAGCGGGCTCTTCCTTTGGAGCGGAACCACCGTCGGTAGCGGCGCTGGTATCGATTTTCGCAACGAGAGCCCCGATTTCTAAATCGTCGCCTTCGGCAGCAACGTGAATAATCCGGCCGGCAGCTTCAGCTGGGAACTCTAGGGTGGCCTTGTCCGATTCGAATTCGCAAATGGGCTCGTCCAGCTCCACATAATCCCCATCAGCTTTCAGCCATTCGGAGAGGGTTACTTCAGTCACGGATTCTCCGATGACGGGGACTTTCATTTCGACGATACTCATAACACGGTTAAATTTTTTGTCGCTCTTGCTGCTGGAACAACGTTAATTCTTTCCCTGGGGTTGAGCGAAGGGGAGCCCAATTTTGCGGGCGGGTAAAGGTCGGATAAATTGATGAATGAGGAGAATAAAGAAAGAGTGAATAAGCGAAGGAAGTAAATTCTTTTCGCACTATTCACTCTTTCAACTATTGTAACATGGTCGGCACCTGCGGCCGCGCCCTAAAGCACGGAAATGGGATTAGCAATTATAGCTCAAACCGTAAGCGGGCAAAGGCGTAGCGACCGTTAGCACCGAATTGTTGGGAACGGCGACTGTAGAGGAAACGACCGCTGGATTGGTTGGCTTCAATATTCATATCGGGGTAAACGTCCAGTAAATTATTGGCGCCGATGGTAAAGCTCAAACGTCTGCTGAGTTGGTAACCCAGGCTGAGGTCTGTCACGGTTTTACCAGCGAATTCTTGATCATTGGCCGTATTGTTGGTGGCCTCATTAACGGCACCGAAATAGACATTGCGGAAGAAGATGGTCAGGTCTTTCAGCTGGTAGTTAAACGTTAGGTTCAGTTTTGTCCGTGGAACGGCGCTTTCGAGAAAAACCTGACTGGTGCGGTCGAAGTAGGTGTCTTCCAAACCTTCTAATACGGAGCTCGTATTTACTTCTTGCAGTGTTGTCTGGGCAAAGGTTGCGGCAAAGCTGGAATTCAGTCGGCCCGCACCAAGTCTGGCATTATGGGTGACGACGATATCGAGACCACTGGTACGCGAGTCAATTGCGTTGGCGAAAAAGGCGGCCCGGTTGGCGTTGGCCTGTTGCAGTAAGCGGCTAATTTCCTGCTGCTGTGGAGTGTCGTCTCCTCCTCTGAATTGGCCGGTAAGAACAACGCGGTCTTTAATGTCGATGATGTATCCATCAATGGTGATCGAGAGGTTTGCATCGGGGATTCGACCGGTGAAACCACCACTGAAGTTGGTACTTTCTTCCTGCTTTAACTGGGGGATGCCTAAGAGTTGTGCGGGCCGACTATCATTATTGAATACGCCAACTTCGAAAGCTTCGCCATCAACGAAGACGGTGGAAGTAGAATTAAAGTTGAGTTGGTGAAGAGAAGGGGCCCGGAAACCGGTACTAGCGGCTGCACGGAAGGCCCAATCTTCTGAAATCTTGTAACGTGCCGTCAATTTACCGTTGAGGGTAGAACCAAAATCGCTGTAGTTTTCGAAACGTGCGGCGACTCCCAGGAGGAAATTCTCACTTAGATCGGCTTCGAGATCACCATAAAATCCTACGGAGTTACGGAAGGCATTAACTTCATTATCAGGGCTGAAGCCCGGAAAAACCTGAGAACCTCCGGGCCGGGAACGGCCGAGTGGATCAAAGACGGTGCTAATGGGGCCCTGCCCATCGCGAATCAGTATGGTATCGCCGCCATTAGTTTCAAACTGAGTGGCTAGGCCATAGTTGGTGTAGCTGGCTTCTTCTCCGGCATTGATGCGGTAATTCTCTAAGCGGTACTCGGCGCCAAAGGCTACGTTGAGCCCGGAAAAGACTTCTGGGAAGAAACGGCGTACGTCAAAATTGGAGGTATTCTGGGCGAAGCTAAATCCGCCGGCATTGAAGCTGGTGGGGGAGGCTGACTCCAGGCTGGCGTTGAGGGTATTGGTAATCAGGTAGTCGAAACCATTGGTTCCGTAAACGTTGCTGAAGTCAACGTCCCAACCTTCGTACTCTCCTTTAATGCCAAAGCCTAAGGAAGCATCATTGATATTAGAATTGATCTCTGGTAAGAAACCATTGGGGTAAATGTCCGTTACTGTCCTACTTTGATTGGGGAGCCGGTAGAAACCGGCGGCGTTACCACGGCGATAGTTAAGACCACCGAAGGCGTAGAGCTCGGCTTTTTCCGCCACCGGTAGATTGAAATTCATCATCACCCCACCATTGCGGATGGCGGATTGACCGACGCGCATATTAAAATCACTGCGGACTAAGCCACGACGCTGTAACTCCGCCTCGGTAATGTCTTCATCAGGCGCTGCTCCTGATCCTGGATTATTGTAGCCGCTGAAAATACTTCCCCGCCATTCTTTCATCCGGTTGGTGTATTCCCGGTTATCAAAAGTACCGGTCAAATTGATAAAGCCTCCCTGGTCGCCAACGGCTATTCCATAATTGGCGCTGAGCTGGTTGAATTCGCCATCAACACTGCCGTCTTGCTCCGGGATTTCCCCGCTGAGATAAGCCCCCGTCTCGGCGGTAAAGGTCAGTCCCTGATCATCCTTAAGGATAATGTTGATCACCCCAGCGATAGCGTCAGAACCATACTGTGCGGAGGCACCATCGCGTAGGATTTCGATCCGCTCGATGGCGGCTACTGGAATCGAGTTAAGGTCTGTACCCACGTTACCCCGACCAAAAGTTCCGTTGACGTTAACCAAGGAGGTATTGTGCCTGCGCTTACCGTTGATGAGAACGAGTACTTGATCGGGCCCTAGGCCGCGTAGGGAAGCAGGGTCGATGTGGTCCGTACCATCAGAAATGGTCTGGGTATTGGAACTGAAACTAGGGGCTACGAAATTGAGCAGTTGGTTGACGTTGGTCTGGGCAGAAGCGGAGACGAGTTCTTTAACGTTAACAATGTCAACTGGAACGGGAGTCGTTAGCTTGGTTCGCCCAGCGGACCGACTGCCAATTAGGACAACTTCATCGAGGTCATTACCCTCGAGGAGCGTGACGTTTACCTGATCGGTCGCACCCAACTCAATCTCTTGAGTGCCAAAACCAAGGAAGGAAAATACTAAAGTGGTGGCATCATCTGGTACGGATATCTCATACTTGCCATCATAGTCCGTTACGGTGCCGATGGTTCGCCCCTTCAGAGTAACGTAAGCACCAATTAAAGGATCGCCACTTTCGTCGGTTACGGTACCCGAAATGGAGCGTTGTGCACATAAAGTGCTTGCGGTCAGTAGACCGAAGAGTAAAAGAAGAAACTTATATTTCATATAAAAGTGAGTTGAAAAGAGAGCCTTTTGAGAAATTTCAGGCAACTCGGCATGTAGAAAGACGAGTTTTTATACCGGAGAGTGGCATAAAACTGGTATAATGTTTTGATAGGTGGTGTTTAAAGAGCTAAATGCCAAAATAGTTTGCTAAAAAATAAATATTTAGACCTCCTACCTCTGCTTCTAGGGAATAAAAAAGCCCC
>JBCDGT010000019.1:0-11457 GCA_038750915.1 Bacteroidota bacterium | reverse complement strand
CCCTCATTAAACCATCTTAATCCGACGACGTCAAAAAAGCGTTAAACTTAAAAAGAACCCAATTGACGGGCCCACCACAAGATCAAGAACTATTGGAGCTGCTCCTTGACCCACACCAACGGGAACGTGGGTTCGGTCAGCTCTCCCGGGTTTACGGTCCTTTGTTGCACCGCCACCTACTGCGGATGCTGCAATCCTCCGCTGATGTAGATGACGTGTTGCAAAATGTATTGGTGAAAGTGTACCGTAATTTGGACCGTTTTCGGGGAGAAAGTAAACTGAGTACCTGGTTGTACCGTATTGCTACCAATGAAGCACTGACGTGGCTGCGGAGCCAACAGCGGCGGCGCAAGCGAATCAGTAGTCAGGACCCGGCAAGCTTTGTCGGCTTACAGCTCACGGCAGATCCTTATTTCAACGGAGATCAGGCGCAACTAGAGTTACAAAAAGCCTTAGCCAGTTTACCCGACAAACAACGGGCTGTTTTCTCACTCCGTTATTTTGATGATCTTTCTTACCGAGAGATCAGTGAGATAACGGGGACCTCCGAAGGAGGCCTCAAGGCCAGCTATCATCTGGCCGCTAAAAAAATTGAACAAAAACTAAAGGCATATGCCCAGTAAGCAAGAACTACCGGAACTGCTGCAGAACCTTCGCGAGAAGGGAGATGGCTTTATTAGTCCGGAGTCAGACTACTTCGCTCGCCTAGCCGAAAAAGCGGCGGCGCGCGCTAAGGAGCCAGCTAAGATTACCCGTACTCGGCCCAACCGCTGGTGGCTTTCTGCGGCTGCCATTGCGCTTTTAGCGCTCTTTACCTGGCTGGCACTAGATCACGGTGATGCTCCTGGAGATGTCCCTGAATTAGTTAGTGATCAGCCTACCAGCGAGGAGCTGTTAGCCGAAATTAGCCCAGAAGCTATTGAGGCCTACATTGGTGAAGAACTCGATCAATTCGCCGCTGAGCTTTACTATACTGAAGAAATAAACGATTAAGGCCATGTGGAAGCAAGGAATATTACTGTTGTTATTTCTAACCTTTGCCGTCGGGCTGTTTGCTCAGCCCAAGCCGGACCGGGCGCAATTTGAAAGAATTCGCGAAGCTAGAGAGGCCTTTATTTCTGAGCGACTGTTGTTAAGCCCAGCCGAAGCAAAGGCTTTCTTTCCGGTGTTTTGGAAATATGATAGCGCAATGCGAACCAAACGCAAAGAGATTATTGGCCGTCGGCAACAGCACCTGAATGCCGCTAGTAGCGCACTTTCCGAAGAGGAGGCGCTGAAATTATTAATGGCTCGCCGTCGCCATCGCCAGGAAGTACTTAAACTACAACTGGAAGCGGAAGATGAGTTTCTGCGGGTATTGCCCGCCGCAAAGGTGGCTCGTCTCGAATCTGCCGAAAAAGCTTTTCGGGAACAACTTTGGGAAAAGACCCGCCAGCGGCGCGGCTCCCGACACGGCGGCTAAGTTTCTTGGGGCTAAAGCAACTTTTTCTCCTCGAAAATCGTATCTTGACGAAGAGTTCCAGCCAATGGCCCCCGAGGTTATGCCGGAGCCACGCCAACTTACATGAGTAGTAACAGAAATGACCAACGCGATCATGCGTTGAAAGCCTTAGTAGATCGCTACGAAACTACCACCTCTCGCCAACAGGAAGTCTTCCTATCCGTAGAAGAGTTCGAAGAATTACTCGTCCATTACTATGGGCGGCATGATTTCGATCGGACCCTGGAAGTAGCCGATCTTGCCATCGAGCAACACAGCTATTCTCCTGAATTTTATAAATGGAAGGCACTCATTCACAAAATCAATCTGCAGGAAGACGATGCCTTCGCCGCGCTGGAAAAACTATCGATCTACGCCCCAAATGATGAGGAGGCCCTGATGCTTCGCTTGGAGGTCTGTACCCACTTCGAGCGACGGGAGGAAGCCCGTGAGGTGTTGGACCACCTTCAGCTCACGGTAGAAGGTAGCAATAAAGAAAGCTTATTGGCTTTTTTTGACGGCCTGCTTCTGATGCAAGAGACCCGCTACGAGCAAAGTTGGGAAGCCTTCTGTGAAGCGGTACGACTCGACGCTTATCAAGAACCCGCCCTCGACGAATTACTCAATGCTTCCGAACTGGATCATTACCGTTCTCGCCTAGGCGGGGTACTGCGTAATGCACTGGACCGAGACCCCTTCAACGATTTACTCTGGTTTTATCTCGGTATGTGGTACGACGACCGAGGGGAGGATTTCAAAGCTATGGACGCCTTTTCAAACGCCCGGTCTCTTGACGGACGTAGCGCTCGTTACGATCTCGAATATGCCGATAAGCTCTTTGATCTGGAGCATTTCCAACGGGCACTAAAGGTATATCGTGCTTACTTTGAATCTCCCGACGCAGAAGACAACTACGAAACTTACATGCGGGTAGGACGCTCTTACCAAGTACTCGGCCAACTGGCGGAAGCTAAAGCTGCTTTTTTTCGAGCGGTGGAGATCGATCCTACGATGTATGATATCTACCAGCACCTGGGAGAGTGTTTTGCCGCCGAGGAAAAGTGGGGCGTAGCGGCTTACAACTACGGCCGGGCGGTAGAGCAGGAAAACCATACCGCCGATTGCTGGCTAGGGCTCGCTCTTTGCCAGTCGGCGATCAAGGAGGTTGCGGAGGCAGAATTCGCCTACCAACGGGCCATTAATATGGAGGACCGCTTCAGTGATGCCACCGTGTCTTATGCCATCTTTCTCTGTGACCAGGGGCGAGAGCAGGAGGCCCTCGATCTCCTGGGGGATGCCCTAGAAAGTTACCAAGACGCTAGCTTACTCTATGGTATGGTGGCTATCCACTTGATTTGTAATAAACGGCAGCTGGCCCTGGAATACCTTAATGATGCCTTGAGTGCCTATTACGAAGACTGCGACCTCTTGCTGGAGTGGTACCCTGATTTGCGTCAGGACCGCGAGGTAAATGCTATTTTTGAATTACATAAGCCCTAGTCCTCGGCCAAGCCTATTGCGACTTAACCGACCTGATAGAGCTCTGCTGATCAGGTTTCGATCTGGGCTAAGAGTAAATAAACGGCCGCACCAACAGCAACGGCGACGTTCATGGAAGTATTCTGTCCGTACATCGGCAGATGCACGCTGGCGTCGCAGTGCTGGAGCAAATCTGGAGGTACGCCGCCAGCTTCCGCACCTGCGATTAGAAGCACTTTTTGTTGGGCCTTGCGGACGGTCTCCGGTAATTTATATTCCAACAAGGAGTGACTCTCATCCGTAATTTCTAAGGCAATTATCAAAGTGCCGGCGGATCGTTCCTCCCGCAAAAAAGATGCGGGGTCAGCTACTTCGCGGTAATTGACGTCGCGTACGGTAGCTCGGGCTGTTTTATTAATGCGGGCGTTGGGTGGCCTGGGGGTTGTCCCCGCTAAAACTAGCCCAGCCAAACCCGCAGCATCGGCTAGGCGGAAGGCTGAGCCCACGTTGCGTGGGTCGCTCCAATCCGGGCAGACCAGCTGGATTGCGTGCCGTCGGTTGACGGTCTTGACTTCGTGGTGTTCGAGTTGGCGGATTATTCCGTGAATGAAATGAGTTCGATATCGAAGACCAGGTTGGCGTTACCAGGAATAGTACCTTGACCTTGGGAGCCATAACCTAATGAAGGAGGGACGAGCAGTTTAACCCGACCACCTTCTCCCACTAGGGGAATACCGAGTTGCCAGGCGCGGATGAGGTTTCGTAGTGGAAAATTGCGGGGCGTACCATCCGTCTGGTCAAAGATCCGACCATCGGTTAGCTGGCCTACGTAGTTGACAGTTACATCGGCGTTGATGGTGGGCCGCTCGGTACCTCCGGGCTCCTCAATCACGTAAAGAAGCCCTTCGGGGCCTTCCTGTACGGTTAGATTGTTTTCGGCGATATAGTCTTCCAGTGATTTCTGGTCACTACTAATGGTTACTTTTTCACAGCCCAAGCTGAAGAAAACGAAAGCGATGAAAAGAAGTCCGTAAATTTTCATTCCGTTGGTTTTGAAAGGAAACGCAAAAGTACGGCGCAATGCTGGGTGCGCTTACTCATTTTTCACCAAAAGAAGTTGCTGTTGGTACCCAGCGGACATATTCAGCAGATCATTTATTGGTTGGAATTTGGTCCTGCCAGCTCATGTTCCGGGAAAATATTTCCAGAAAACTGAATTATTCCGTGAACCTAACGCCCGATTCTTGCTTAGACTGCATAAAGCTACACAGCTAGATAAAGTGAGTGTTTTATAGGCCCGTCAGTGACCCTGCGGGCCTTTTTTCACTCACTCATATTACCACGGCGCGGCCGCAGGTGCAGTGTCTCCCGTCCAGGCCGCTGGCCTGATCTCCGGGGAAGAACATAAGAGCAATGTAGCGGGGCTAAGGATTCCTGCTGATCCTTGGCGTATCTTGAGGCCAAAGCGTTTTGGATTCATGCGTGTTTCTCCTTTGTTACTGTTTTTTGGTTTAGTGGGGTGTGCGCCCGATTCGTCTGAGCCACCTCGGTCCGTTCCCTTAAATCACCCCTCCGTGCCTTCCATTGCTTACACTGAGTCTGATTACCAGGACACCCGAATTGCGGATAGTGTGTTGTACGATAAGATCCTTGGAAGTCTAGTTGGATCAGCCATCGGCGATGCCATGGGAGCGCCTACGGAAATGTGGAGCCAGTGGGCGATTAGGGAAGAATACGGCCACGTGGATAGCCTCGATTTAGTCTTGCGAGAACCAAGCCCCGAAGGTCCCTGGGATTACAATCTGCCTCCCGGTGCCGGTACGGACGATACCCGCTGGAAAGCCTTAATGGTGAAGTTCCTGGTCGGAGAGCACGACCTGCGGGTGCCCCATCAACCACTGTCAGTCAATACCCGCCGCTTCGCCGCTCACCTCAACGGACTGTACGAAAGCAGCGTCGACCGTGTCAAGGAAACGGCGGGTGTGGAGCCAGAGCCCTTCGAAGACAATATGCGACGCATGACCTGGCTCCAGGAATGGGCTCGGGTAAGCCGCGCCTACGTGGCGGAAGATATCGATGGTTATCGAAATACCTTGTCCCGTTTCTACGGTGGCGAAATGGCCTGCGCCGGGATGCTCTATGCGCCGGTACTTGGTGCGGCCTTTCCCGGACGGCCCGAAGCGGCCTACCGATCCGCTTATGACTTGGCGCTTTTTGACCTCGGCTACGCCCGTGACATCACCGGCATCACTGCTGCCCTGACTGCAGAGGCTTTCTCTCCGGATGCCCGCCCGGATACCCTGGCCACTGTTTTGAAGGAGGTAGACCCGGAGGGCTTTTTTCGCTCTCGCCTGCTGGGTCGAGTGGCTTACCAACAATTCCGTCAAGCGCGTTCCATCGTCCGTCAGGCCCACCGCCTGACGAAAGCGGATCTGGAACAAATGAATATTCAACTCCCGGACGAATATCCTTACGATAGCCTGATCTACGCCCAAACGCTGAAGGCCTACGAACTACTTGATAAAGCTAAACAAGACGCCCCCTTCCACGCTGGAGAGATCCACCTTATTAATCTGACGGCCCTCCTCTTCTCTGACCTGGAGTTCGCCGCCGCCCTGGAATTCGTCACTAACTACGGTAGGGATAACGATACAGTGGCGGCCGTTACTGGTGCCATCCTCGGCGCCCTCCACGGCTACTCCAAGCTGCCCCGCGAACAACGGGAACTGGTGATTAAAGTGAACCGGGAAGTGCTCGATATTGACTTGGAAGGGCTGGCGTGGTCTTTGAGTGAGGCGGTGTTGGGGAGGCGCGCGGAGCGCTTTTAAGGGCTAGGTGCACTGACAACTTAACTTAGATGCATCTCGGCAAGCTCGATGACCGGCTTGGTTACTGGCATTCCGTCGCACAACGTGCGACGGAATGTAGTTTTTAGATTAGGTAGCTGAGTTCGTTGAAGCGCCAAGATCGATTGTCAGTACAGCTAGGAGCTAGACACGCTATGCGCTATCCTTGTAGTTTAATTAGTAGCAATAGAATATTGATGTGCCTAACTGAATCTCTAGACTTGTTACAGATCCTGAAGGGAAAACTATTTCTTTAGTAGTTAATGGAGAGTGTCCGACGTAGTCAACAGAAATTTTTCCCCTAGAGGCTGGAACCGCAATCCTAAAAAAGCCCGTACTATCTGTGAAAGTTCCAAATTCACTATTTGTGTAGTAGACACTTGAATAAGTTAAAAGAGTACCATCTAGCTTAGAATAGACATATCCATTAATGATGGCGGAATCCACTATTGTAGAACTTGATTTACCAACTTCTAAGGAATAATTGCCCTTGATCCGTTTGTAAGCAGGATTGTGAGAACACGATAATGTGACCACATGAAGAAATAGAACAAGTATAAATCCAAGAATTCGCATACTCTAATTTAAAGTTCTATCTGCCTAAACGTAGCACACGTTCGGCGAGCACCTGCGACCGCACAACGACAGCAGTAGCGTATCAGCCAGAGGTGTTACTTCACACACTAAGCGATTAGGATGTTTAGAATTTTGTAAGATGGATAGAATATCTGAAATAGTTCAATTTCAAATTTCAGACTTCTTTCTTCAAACTTCGTACTTTTCATTGCACCTGCGGCCGCGCCCAAAATAAAATGGGCTTATCTACCAAGTAAATAGCGCCAACTCCTAAAAGAAGACCGCCAGTTCCTAGCTCCTAGCAGCACGAAGTGCGACTAGCTCCTAAGAGGCCTTAGGCCGTCTAACCTACCTTCTAGAGTAATTCGGCGCCTCCTTCGTAATCGTAATATTATGGGGGTGGCTCTCCACCATACCCGCACCGGAGATGCGAACGAACTGGGCGTTGGTCAGGTCGTCGATGGTGCGGGCACCACAGTAGCCCATACCAGCTCGGAGGCCGCCGAGGTATTGGCCTACGACTTCCGCCAGGCTGCCCTTGTAGGGAATGCGACCTTCGATACCTTCGGGAACGAGCTTTTTGACGTCGTCTTCCACGTCCTGGAAGTAACGGTCTTTGCTGCCCTTGTTCATCGCTCCCAGGGAACCCATACCGCGGTAGACCTTGAACTTTCGGCCGTCGTAGAGGATGGTTTCTCCAGGACTTTCGTCCACACCGGCGAACAAGCTACCGGCCATGATGGTGGAGGCGCCGGCGGCCAAGGCCTTGACAATGTCTCCTGAGTAGCGGATACCACCGTCACCGATAACGGGGACATCCGTGCCTTTTAGGGCTTCGACAGCGTTGAAAATGGCGCTTAGTTGTGGAACGCCTACTCCTGCTACGATGCGAGTCGTACAAATAGAACCAGGGCCTACACCGACTTTTACTCCGTCTGCTCCTGCATCTGCGAGGGCCTTGGCGGCCGCGCCAGTGGCCACGTTGCCGCCAATGATCTGGAGGTCAGGGAAGGTGTCCTTGGTTTTGCGGACGGCGTCCAGCACCCCACGACTATGGCCGTGGGCCGTGTCGATGGTAATGACGTCAACGTTGACATCCACCAGGGCTTGGACCCGTTCGAGCATGTCGGCGGTCACGCCGATAGCACCACCAACGACGAGGCGGCCGTAGCTGTCCTTACAAGCGTTGGGGTAGTCCTGTACCTTCATGATGTCTTTGTAGGTGATCAGGCCGACGAGTTTACCGTCTTCTACTACCGGTAACTTCTCAATTTTATTTTCTTGCAGGATATCCTTGGCTTGCTCTAGCGTAGTACCTACGGGGGCTGTAATCAGGTTGTCCGTGGTCATGATTTCCCGAATGGGCCGGTGGGAGCGGGATTCAAAGCGCAGATCTCGGTTGGTGAGAATGCCGATGAGTTGAAAGGTCGCATCGACAATAGGAATGCCACCGATTCGGTGTCTTTTCATTAAGGCTTGAGCGTCACCAACCGTACTTTCGGCCGTCAAGGTAACGGGGTCAACGATCATCCCGGATTCAGACCGTTTCACCATGCGAACTTGCTCGGCCTGTTCAGTAATACTCATGTTTTTGTGGATGATACCAATACCACCTTGGCGGGCAATAGCAATGGCCAGCCGACCATCCGTAACGGTATCCATAGCGGCGGAAACGATCGGTGCATTCAGGCGAAGGCCGCGCGTTAGTTGGGAAGATAGATTAACTTCACGTGGAAGTACTTCACTGTAAGCGGGGAGGAGGAGGACGTCATCGAAAGTGAGGCCCTGCTCGGCAAACTTTGGAGGGTAGCTTTGGTTCGTTTCCATGCGCAAAGGTAGGCATCTTAAATAAAATACCAAGCCAAAAAATCATGGAGGAAACTTTTGTCAGCTGGCGAGCGCCAGGGTAACAATACTGACTTTACTGCCCTGGTGGTGTTCGAGAAGCAAGTTGCCGCAGAAATCCAAGGTGGCGCCCGTGGTGATGACGTCGTCGACCAGTAGAAGATGCTTACCCGCAAATTCTCCTTTGCCGATGGCAAAGGAATTACGGACGTTCTCTAGTCGTCCAAGGCGGTCCATTTTAGTTTGTGAGCCCTTGAAGGAGGTGCGGATTAAGGCGTCGGGGAAGGTGGGGACAGCCAATCCTGTGGCTAAGCCATCCGCAATGTATTCTGCTTGGTTGTAGCCTCTTTTGTGGCGGCGTTCTGGATGGATAGGTATAGGCACGATGCCTGCCAAATCCTGTAATTCAGTGTGGCACTTCAGGTAGTCCGCAAATAGTCGTCCAAGCTGCTCGCCGATCTCCGGGCGGTGGTAATATTTTAGGGCGTGGATGAGCGACTGGCAAACATTACCGTCGTTGAAGTAGTATAGGGCGGCACCAAACTGGAGGGGTAGCCGGCCTTTTAGCCGATCGGTCAATTCATTTTCAGGGAGTTCCCAGTGCTTGGTGGGAGCCAATCGGTTAAAGCAAGTGACGCAGAGGGAAGGTTCTTGCCGTAGTGCGACGGACCGTCGGCAATTCAGACAAAGCTGTGGAAACAGTAGGGTCCACAGGCCTTGGGCTAATTCCTGGACGCCACTTTTAATCAATGTAAGTCCATTTACGCAAAAACCGTACGCCTGCGGACAACTCAATGGTAATATTACGAATGGCCCGAGCACCGATGGTGCGGTTGCCAGCTCCGAAGGGATCGATGACGTTCTCGATGGGCCCCTGATTGTACTGGAAATTAAAATCAGGATGTACGGAAAGTTCGACAAAGCCTCCGACACCTTCACTTACCGGAAAGAGAACCCCACCACCAAAGGAGGCACCGTAGGTGATCCGGTTGATAAAGTCGTAACTCTCGATGGGGTAATTGGCCCGGAAAGCGACGTTAGTGGTGCCAGTCAGCTGGTCGTATTCATCGAGGTTGGTATCCAAATTGTAGTCTACTCGAAGCCCTAGGAGGTAATAGAGGTCCCCAAAGCGATTATAACTCACTACCGATTTGGCTCCAACGGCTAGGGCTACGTTTTGAAAGCGGAAATCATCTGCTGGCAGGGTAATACCTTGCCCCCCGAAGGTGAAGCCGCGCCGGCGGCTGATCTGGCTGCCGCGGAGGTGGTAGCCCAACTGCCCGTAGAGGCTGAATCTTCCCCCCGCCGGAATGCTCTCCAAAAACACCGCCCCGTGGTAGCCGAGTAGGAACTCCGTTTCAAGGCCCGTCCAGTCTTGATTACCGAAACTGAGGCCACCTTTAAGTCCGAACAGATAGCCCCCCCAGTCGACGCCGTATTCCCCTTCCTGCTCCAGGTTTTGGGCGGAAATAGTAGTGGCCAGGGTGAGGCAACAACAGAAAAATAAAAGGCGCATGGTTTAAATTTTACGGTAGCGCCAAGGTACGGAAAGAACAGTTTACCGCGCTCGATAAAGAATGAGGGAAAGACGAATAAGTGGGTGGAGATTAATCAATCATTCTCCACTCACCCATTCATTCACTTAACCCGCAACTGCTGTCCGATCGAGATGGTATTGCCGGTCAGCCCGTTCAATTGCTTAAGTTGATCGACCGTCAGGCCGTACTTCCGGCTGATGCCGTAGAGCGTTTCTCCTTTGATGACTGAGTGGAACTGGGAAGAAGGACTGGGCGGGTTTGGGTTGGTAGTTGGTGGCGCTGTACTGGGAGGAGTGACAACAGGAGGTGTCACTACGGTGGGAGGATTCGTGGTGGGTGGCGTTGTTGTAGGCGGTGCCGGCTGAGTCGTTGGTGGAGTCGTGGGCCGAGGAACGATGACGGTGCCCGGGCGGGGAACACTCGGTGGTTGGGTGTCCGGATTGATAGGGTAGTTTGGTTCCGTATCGGTATCTTCGTTAGGGTCGACAACATCGAGTTGGCCATCCTCATCGGTCGGTACGTTCGGAACGGGGGCATTTGGGTCCTTCATGCCTTCGAGTAAAGGCACTTCTTTAACCTTGCTGCCCCGTAACTTAATCTTAACCCCAGTCGCCGGATCATCCTGCTCGCGCAGGCGATTCCGCTTGGCTAAGGCATCTAGGCGTAGGCCGTAACGTTGGGCGATGTCGTAGAGGTTTTCTCCAGCCTCTACGGTGTGGTATTGCTCCCGACCCCGGTAGCTGCGGCGCTTCTTTTGGAGGTACACCCGCTCGCTGGCGTCAACGGTCTGGTTTTGCTTACTGAGGCCTTCATTGTACTCCAGTATCCTTCGGGTACTCATGTCTACCTGGCGAGCCACCTCTTCAACGCTCATTGGTGCTTCACTGACGAAGTAGGTGACGTCGTTAGTCTGTAAAATTCCGGTGATGAGCTCGTTAGTAGGGGCCTCAACTTCTACGGGGTCAACTGCGCCGGGGGCATCGTATTGCTGTAGGTTGTAGCGTTCAATGATATTAATAAGTAGCTCTGGATAGCGTGGGTTGGTAGCGTAGCCGGCCCGACGGAGCCCTTCGGCCCAGCCCCGGTAGTCGGTGGGGTCGAGGCGGAACAAGAAACCATACCGGAAAGATTTAGAAGGATCCCTCAGAAACTCTGAATGCGCTACGTAACTAGCATCCGGGTTACGGTACTTGCGGAAGCAACTTTTGATCAGCTGGCCGTTCTCGTCGTAATCGTCGTCGCGTTTGTAGTATTCTTCTCCTTTCCACTGGCTGCCACATTTGATGCCAAAGTGATTGTTGGCCGCGGAGGCCAGGCGACTCTTACCGGAATCACTCTCTAGAATACCCTGGGCCAACTTAATGCTGGCTGGTACACCAGAACGTTCCATTTCCCGAATCGCAATGTCTTTATAGCGTTTGATGTAACGCTCCTGATCCAGGGAGAAAACAAACTCCGTGGGCATGGCCGCCGCGGAAATAGTAGTGACCGCAAGCAGCAGCAACAGGCCGGAGAAGAAGTGCTTTAACATGATACTTAAACTTGGTGTTGTTTTGGGATGTAGTGTGTTTTTGAACGCCAAAGATGCAGCCGTTCAGATGCCCAAGGTCGACTTTTTTGAAATTCTTAGCGGAAAGATCGAATTTTTAATAATTCTTTAGTGGGATTGGTCGGAAAATTCCACCATCACCAT
>JBCDGT010000018.1:0-11729 GCA_038750915.1 Bacteroidota bacterium | reverse complement strand
GGCAAAAGAGAAAAAGTAACCGACTGTAAACAGTCAAGTCGTGCCGAAGTGGTTTACTATCATTCAAAATAATGTTTAGGTAATCGATGGCAATCTCGTACCGCCGCCCCCTCACACAAAGGGCCGCAAGTTTGTAGTAAAGTACTTGCTTCTTGTGCCGATCAACCCCAGCGCACTGTGCTATTTCTTGTGCTAAGCGAGCGTGTTCTTGTTCGGTCTGAGCAAGGTCGTTTTGATCCAACAACATTTGATTTAGGCGCGCACGCAGGAGCAAAAAATCGCTTAATAGCCGGGTACTTTGCGCCTGTTGGTTCTTGGGCAGACCGATAATCGCCCTTTCTAAATGGGACAGCTGCCCACGGTGTTCGAGTTTTGCTCCACGAAAGAAGGAAAGGAGGAGACAGCGGTCTAAACCCTTTAAGTATAGCCCGACATCTTCTGCCCTGACATTCGTTTGTTCATTGAACTCCTTAACCCAGGAAGCGGCACAATCCGCGGCCGCTTTCAGTTGCAACATATTATAATGGTACCAGAAGCGTCCGCGCAGTACCCCAATCCGTTCCCGAAACGTAGCTGAAACTTCCGGAGCAAGAACCAATAGCTTCCGGTAAGTATCCGCAAACTCGTCAGCCTCTGCTTTATCTCCTACGTGCCCAAAGTTGATGAAGTGGCGTTGTAGGCGGAGTTGTAAGTTGGAAAGCCGGATCGTGGAACGGTGAACGCGCTCCCGTTCTTCGGATTCCGCTAATAAACGCTCCATCCGTTTGGTTTCAGCCCGAGTAATGTGCCGGCTTTCGATCATTTTTTCAAATTCGACGATCAAAAGGTGGTGAAGGTCAAGATGCAGACTTTTAGCCAGAATTTTGGTCTTTCCTAGTAACTGGAGTGCTTGGAGATAAAGCCCGCGTGCGTAAAGCAGAGAGGCGTAGTCTATTTGTTCCCGAACTTCGATAGTTCTCGTTCGCTTACGGTGTTGCCGGCGAAGACTCTCTAATAACTGACCGTAGAGATGACGTTGTAGGTTAGCCATTTTACCGCTATCCGCTATCCCCAATGACCGCCGGAACTCCTCATCTGCCGGACTTCCCCCAGCGCTAATGTGGATAAAAAGGCGGTAAAACATATCGTCGTCACCAGGGCTCCTTCGCTGGTAGTGGCTAGTGAAGAACCGCTTCTCCGCCGGGTCCATAGATTCAATTAGCGCGATCAGCGTTTCCTTTTTGGCAATGGCCATAACAAAACAGTCAATTTATTGAAATAAGGATCAGCTCGCTCGACTAATTATACGGTAAATAAAGTAAATGGGAGTTTCTCTTCTCCTAATACTAATAGATACGCGGCATCTACGTAAATACACTGTTGATCAAGTTTCATCATGTCATCGCCGCCGAACAATTCGCCCCTCGCTTTTACATCACAATCCAGCCATCTTTCTGAATTGGTAATTCCTCGGTGGCTCAGCCATCTTTGGTCTAACAATTGACTTACGAAACGATCGTCATACACTACTTGAAGTTGAATTGCCTGTATCCGTAGCCTCCTGAGTTGGAGTTTAACCACCTTTTTTCACGGACGTAATTCACTATATATGAAACTAAGATCACACCTGTTTTGCTTGTTTGTTTTGCTCTTAGGAAGTCTGAGCCTGCAAGCCCAAAAAGAATTATCAGGTATATTAACCGACGCGGATGGCCCTCTCATTGGGGCCACCATAATGGTAGAAGGAACTACCCTAGGTACGGTGACGGACTTTGACGGAAAATTCACCCTCACCGTTCCCGAAGACGCCAAAAACCTCATTTTTACCTATACTGGCTACGAAGGTGTAACGATGCCCATCGGCACTACGGATATTTTCGAAGTAGAGCTGAAGGAGTCCAGTATCGCCCTTGGTGAAGTGGTCGTTACGGCCCTGGGGGTAAAGCGCGAAAAGAAAGCCCTTGGCTACGCGGTGCAAGACATAAAAGCCGAACAAATCGCGGAAACTCGGAGCACCAACGTCGTCAATGGCCTATCTGGAAAAGTAGCCGGCCTCCAAATATCCGCTGGCAACGTACCTGGTGGTGGCTCCCAAGTTACCATCCGGGGCAACTCCTCCATACTGGGCAACAACCAACCACTCTACGTTATTGATGGGGTCCCCATGGAAGGGGATTTTGCCGCTCCTACCGGTGGCGAGGCTGCGAATAACAACGTCTACGGTGGCGGTATTTCCGAAATTAGCCCCGACAACATCGAGTCCATTACCGTCCTGAAGGGGGCCAACGCAGCGGCCCTATACGGCAGTCGAGCGGCAAACGGAGTCATCTTAGTGACCACCAAAAGTGGTAAGGGTACCGATGGTCTGACCGTATCCTACGCCGGCAGCTACACTACCGAACGGCCTTTCGTCACCCCACAATTTCAAAACACCTACGGCGGGGGTACCGGCCGGGTTACCTGGTACGCTGATGGCCGTAATGGTGGCGTTGCTACCGACGATCGGGCACTGGATCAGTACTTATCCGTTTACCCCAACGGGCCTCAAGTCGGCACCGCTGGCGTCGATGAAAGCTGGGGTGCTCCTATGGATGGCCGAATGGTACGTCACTGGTGGTCCGGCCAAGAACTAGCGCCTCTCGTCCCCGTTCCCGACAGCTGGGACAACTTCTGGGTGGAAGGGCAAACGTTCAATAACACCGTCAGTATTGCCAACAACTACGGCTCGGGCAACTTCCGCTTTAGTTTCGGCAACCTCGACCAAACGGGCATCCTCTACAATAATGATTATAAGCGCAACAACTTCCGTTTGAACCTCGACCAAGAACTTGCCCCTAAGCTAAAGGTGCGCGTTAGTACGGAGTACATCAAATCCGGCTCGGAAAACCGCCAGCAGCCCGTCCTTTGGGAACTCGCCACCTGGCACAATCGCCACGTCGACTGGGGTCAACTCCGGGATTACGAGCAGTTCATGGACGTACACATCACCCGTGATGGAGATCAGTACCCCTACGCCAACTGGCAGCATTCTTTCGCCATGAACCGCTTCTATGAGCAAACCCACCTCACCGACGCCAACGACAAAGATCGTTTTCTGGGGAACGTTGCCTTTACCTACGAATTTACTCCCGCTCTCAACCTGATGGTGCGCGGTGGTACTGACCTCTGGACGGACACCCGCCGCTCCGTCACCCGTAACGAGCGGATCAAGAGCAACACTGAGCGGACCCAATCTTTCTTCGAAGACGTACACCGCCGCCAGGAAACAAACTTGGACTTCATCCTGACTTACAACGACTACTTCGGAGAAGACATCAGTATCAATGCTCAAGTGGGTGGCAACCACCGGACCAACTATTACAAGCGGAACTATATCGGGGTGAATGATGCTACCATCAATGGTCTTTATAACGTGGCCAATAATGCCTCCCCGAATACGAACGTCAGTCGGATCGAAGAAAAGGAAGTAAATGGATTCTTTGGTGCCGTTAGCCTTGGCTACAAAAACTTCTTGTACCTCGACGTAACGGGCCGAAACGACTGGTCCAGTACCCTTCCGGTTGAAAACAATAGCTACTTCTACCCCTCCTTTAGCCTGAGTGGTGTCATCACCGACGCCCTAAAAATGAACTCCAAGTTCCTTTCTTACGCCAAGATCCGGGCCGGTTGGGCACAGGTGGGCGCGGATACGGATCCCTACCGCCTCACCCAGGTTTTCGACCCCACTACCAGCTGGAACCCTACCACGCCGCTCTTCACCGAGCAAGGGACAATCGCCAGCTCCGGTTTACGGCCCGAACGCACCACGGGTAAGGAAATTGGTACGGACTTGCGGTTCCTCGGTGGCCGTATCGGCCTGGACGTCACGCTCTACGAGCAAACCACTACTGATCAAATCATCAGTGTGGCCGTCTCCCGCGCAACTGGCTACGAAAGTAAGCTACTCAACGCCGGTAAAATTCGTAACCGTGGCGTAGAGATCGTCCTGAATGGCTCCGTGATCGACAATCCTAACTTCGGTTGGGACGTCAGCTTGAATTACGCCCGTAATCGCAATACTGTTTTGGAGCTATTCACGGATGAAAACGGCAACGAGCTAGAAACCATCGTACTACATACTCGTCGTGGCCTCAGCCTCGAAGCCCGCAAAGGACAGCCCTTCGGCACCCTATTTGGTAGTGGCTACGAGCGCGTTGAGGGAGGAGAATTCGACGGACAAGTGGTCTATAAAGATGGCATCCCCGTTAAGGACCCCGACCTAAAGATCTTGGGTAATACCACCCCGGATTGGATCGGGGGGCTTAACAACTCCGTACGCATTGGCCCCGTCACCATCAGCGCCCTGATCGATGCTAAAATCGGCGGTGAAATCGCTGAAGAGAGCAGCTCGATTGCGCACCAGACGGGCGTAGCACCCATGACGGAAATTGGCCGCGAAGAGGGCGTAATTGGTATTGGTGTAATGAACATCGGCGATGCGGAAAACCCCGAGTACGTCCCCAACGATGTGGTTGCCCCTACGCGTAATGTCGTCGGTGCCCTGAGTGTCCGCTTCGCTAACGAAGGTGCCATTTTCGACGCCAGCTACGTAAAACTTCGGGAAGCCAGCATCCGCTACCAGTTGCCCGCCAAAGTAACCAACAAACTCGGCTTTATCCGGGGAGCCTCCATCTCCCTCATCGGCCGCAACCTGGCCATGCTTTATAGCAACCACGAAAACGTAGATCCCGAATTCAACATCTACGGTGGCAACCTTCAGGGTGCTCTGTTTTATACCACCATCCCGAGCACGCGCAGCTTCGGGGTTAACCTCAACCTAACCTTCTAATTTCTTGAACCGCTCTCTGCACCTGCGTGCGCGCCCAAAGTCCTTTAGCCCTCAAAGCGGAAGAATAAAAGGTGGCGCGGCCGCAGGTGCAGCGTAAGGATGAAATGCCAACCAAAAAGTTCCCGGCCAACCGTGCCGATAAAAAATAAAACATGAAAATCGCCCATTTACTTCGCTACTGTGGTGTACTCTTTTTAGCCATCAACTTACTGACCTGCGATGCTGGCTTCGAAGAACTCAACAGTAACCCCAACGAACCGGAAGCCGTCCCACCCAGCACCATTTTCCCTCTTGCCGTCCGGGAAGCCGTTGATCGTATCCACGGCCACCGTACCCGCAACCAGCGCTTAAACCTCGATGGTGGCATGCTCTGGATGCAATATTTCGCCCGTAATCAGTACGTAAATGAGGGGGATACCTATAACCCCGCCGCCACCCTCCGAGGAAACACCTGGGACGGCTTCTACACCGAAGCGCTCGTCAACCTAAACACGACCATCGCCCTTACCAGTGATCCTGAAGGAAGCTTCTACAACGAAAATTACACCGCCGTAGCCATCATCATGCGGGAGTATATTTTCAGCATTCTCACCGACACCTACGGGGCCATTCCTTACACCCAGGCCCTGAAGGGATCCTCTGATGGCAACCTCGTGCCTGCGTATGATAGTCAGGCTGATGTCTACGCCGGGATGCTCGCTAACCTAAAGACCGCCAGCCTGGCGCTCGATCCCGCCGGCGACCCCATCAATAAAGATATTCTCTTCAACGGTGACCTTATCGCCTGGAAAAAATTCGCGAACGTCTTGCGCTTGCGCCTAGCCAACCGCCAGGCTGCCGTCGCTCCGGCCGAAAGCCAGGCCGTCTTCGCTGAAATTATGGGCGACCCCGGTACTTACCCCATTTTCACCAGCACCGCTGACGCCGCCTTCTTCCAGCCCACCAGCCGGCAAAACGACGAAAACAACAACACTTGGCACGAGGTAATGGTATTCGATAGCCGGGAGGACTGGTCCATCTCTACCACCCTGATTGCCGCCATGACCGACGGAGAAGGCAACGCCAAAGACCCTCGCCTTACCCGCTTTGCCGAGCCCGCGCAAGCTGGTGATTTTGCTGGGAAATACGCCGGCGCCCCCAATGGCCTACCCGAAGGAGATGCCGTAGCCTACTTCACGATTGCCTCCCGCCCCGGTAGCTTCTTCACCGGAGAAACCCAGCCTGTCCCCTTAATCACCTTCGCCGAGCAGAATTTCATCCTCGCCGAAGCTACCTTTGATGGCGATTACACCGCTGGCGCCTCCGCGATGGAATACCTCGAGGCGGCCGTCGCTTCCAGCTTCGAGCAATTTGAGGTGGAGATGCCAGAAGACTACTCCTTCGGCCGCTCTGCAGTAGACAAAGAGATGATTATCGAAGAAAAATGGAAGGCCCTCTTCGGTCAAGGAATTGAAGCCTGGACGGAATACCGGCGGACGGGTTACCCCGTACTACCCGCACCAGATCCTCGCGCCGTATTTGAGAACGAAGGGCAGGTACCTACTCGCCTCCAGTACCCAGAATCTGAATACAGCCTCAACCTCGGCAACGTTACCGCGGCCGTAGGCATGAACGGTGGACCAGATAATAAACTCACGAAACTCTGGTGGGCGGAGTAGGAGCTAGGAGCTAGGAGCTAGGAGCTAGGAGCTAGGAGCTAGGAGCTAGGAATTTAATTTTTCTAGTTCTATCATCCAATTTTTAATGGCACTCACAAAAAATAAAACATGAAAATCAACACATTACTCACCGCACTGTTACTGCTTTTGTTGACTACGGCGTGTACGGAGGAAAAGCTGGCCTTCGAGGTCAAAGCAGCCCCAGTATTGGGAATAATTGAGGCCGCTCCGGCGGAGGCCGATATGGTCGCCTTCTCCGGAACTTTTTACGAACTAAATAAAGATGGTATTTTAGACCAAGCCATTGGCATTGATTCCATCCCCGTCACCGGCCTAGAAATCAAGGTATTTAGCCAAGACAGCGACTTGCTGGAAACCCTGACTACCGATGCTACTGGCACGACTCTTTTCGAGGCCCCCGCAGCCGACCTGACCGGCGTAAGCCGCCTGGAATGGACCGGTACCTACAACGGAACAAACTTCAGAATTCTGAAGAACCTATAATAGCTTTTCCAACTCAAAATTCACATACCATATGACTACCCCCTCCCTCAGCCGCCGCAACTGGCTTCGCAAGGCCACCCTTGCCGGTGCCGGCCTCGCCGCCGCCCCGGCCCTAACCACCCTAAAGGCTGCTCCTGGCCTGGTACGCAACAATGCCGTCTACGAAGTTATGCCTGACCTGGAATGGGAACGCGCGCATACGAGTGCCTTACCCACCCTGAAGGCCCGCTTACTGGCCAACGAAAACCCCTGGGGCCCTAGCCCCGACGCTCGCCTGGCCATCATGGAAGCCGCCAAAAGCGGTAACCGCTACCAGCACGAAGCCGCCGCTAAACTCAAAACGATGATCGCGGAGTTCGAGGGCGTCTCCGAAGAGCATATCTTGCTTGCGCCAGGCTCTTCCGACGTACTGGAAAAAATGGCCATCCTTCACTTTATGGAAGGCGGAAACTTGGTGGCCGCGGACCCCGCTTACATGTCCCTCATCAAATCCGCCATGGCCATGCAAGCAGACTGGAAGAAGGTGCGCCTGACCGACGACTGGGCCCACGACTTGGATGGCATGGCCAAGGCCATTGATAAGCAGACGAAACTCGTCTATATCTGTAATCCCAACAACCCTACCGGAACCCTTACGCCAGCGGATAAACTAAGAGACTTCTGCCGCTCCAATGCCACTACGGAAGTTCCCATCTTCGTCGACGAGGCCTACCTGGAATTCCTCCCTAACCCCAAGGAACAAACCATGGTCTCCATGATCAAGGAAGGGAAGAACGTCATCGTGGCCCGAACCTTCAGTAAGGTCCACGGCATGGCCGGTCTGCGTATTGGCTACGGGGTAATGCTGCCCGAAATGCTCGAGAAGGTCAATACCATTTGGCGGGGCAATATGAGCCTATGCAAAACCAGCTTAATGGGAGCCATGGCCAGCATGAAAGACGCCGATTTCCAGGCAATGAGCGTAAAGGGAACCGCGGCCGCCCGTAAGCAAACCATGACCGGACTGAAAAAGCTAGGTTTTAAGCCCGTCCCTAGCCATACGAGCTTTATGATTTTCCCAATTGCCATGGAAGGCAAACCCTTCCTCAACGCCATGTTTGCTAAGGGTGTTGGCGTGCGTGCCTTTAACATTTTTGGCGAAGACTATTGCCGCGTAAGTATGGGAAAACCAGAAGAGATGGACATGTTCCTCACCGCTTTAGAGGAAGTTTTGGTATAGAACAATTTTGAGTTTCTGGATCTGCGCAGGGGGTAGCCTACGTGCTACCCCCACGTTTTGTTGTCCTCCTCTCCATGGTAGACTAAGGGACATGTTTCGGTGTTGACAACTCGGACCGTAAACAACATTTGCCGCCAGCTTCAGCAAGCTACAATGAGAACCTAATTAAAGATGAACCCAGCCTTACAGAAAACCCTCGTATTTATCCTACTCATTGTCGCGGGCTATTGCCTACAAAAAAAGATCAGCGGCAAGCAGGACCTCAAAGGAGTTAAAGTACTTATCCTTTCGGTCATCCTACCGGCAACCATTTTTGTTGCCTTACTAAAGATTAAGATTTCCGCAGAGTTGCTCTTACTGCCCGTAGTGGCGCTAGCCCTCAACTTTGCCCTGTTTTACGCGGCACGGTACGTACTACCTCTCCTAGGCTTCCCACGCGGAACCAAGGAGTGGCGTACAATGTCGATGTTGGTTCCTTCACTTGCTCCAGGCCTTAGTTGTTTTCCTTTCGTAATGGAATACCTCGGAGAGTCTTCCCTGGCCATGGCGGCTCTAGCGGATGTAGGAAACAAAGTCTTTGTCCTCATCATTTTGTACCTGGTAGCCATGCACTGGTTTTACCAATTAAAAGGTATCAACTCGGAAGAAGAACAAGATGCTCCCGGTCGTAGGCAAAAACTTAAGGATTTGGGCTTCTCCTTGCTCCGCGAACCGGTCAATCTCGTAATCGTAGCCGCTATTGTGATGCTAAGTTTTGGTTGGGACATTACTGCCTTACCAAGCTTTTTAGAAAATACAGCGGTGCGTCTTGCCGCTTTAATGACTCCGATCGTTTTACTGTTTATTGGCATGGCCGTTCGGTTTGAACGTAGGGAAATGGCGATGATTGTTCGAGTTTTGGCTTTCCGTTCAGGGACTGCCTTGGTGTTGAGTACATTATTGTTATTCTTTTTTCCTATCGCCACCCCCGCCTTTGCTCTATTGGCGGTTATTTTCCCCCAATCGGCCGTAAGTTTCTGGCCTTTCGCCCACATGTCCGCCGTTGAAGGGCTGCGTGAAGAAGGTACCCCCGCTACCTTCAATATCGACCTAGCCCTCAACGTCTTGGCTTGCTCCTTACCATTCTCAACGGTTGTGATTCTTGGCATACTCTCCTGTGGGAATTTCTTCGCTAATCCTTTTGCCACCTTGGCTCTTGGCATCTTGCTGCTGCTTGCTCCCACTATTTACGCTCTACGGAAGAATAAACTTTTTTCTGGTGATAAAGCACCTTGGAAAGTTTCAGTAAAGGAGGGTAACCTGCGGGAAGTAGAAGCCTAAGGATAGAATAATAAGGGCGAACGCAAGATCGCTCGTCGGCCGAGGATTTGGATCAACAAAGCCACCCTTCTGCGGACGAGTCAGGTCGCTATGCGTCCACCTCGGCCTACGAATTTTCCTTCTTTACAACTGCCCTAGAAAAATGATGTGGCAAGTTGTGGCAAGCGATTTGATTCATACGATAGTTCCCAGTTGTGACCTTACCCACATCCGCTAACTATTTCTTATCATCGCCCACAAATTAACCCATCATGCCGTATACTCCCGATCTCCACATTTCAGTAGATGGCCCTGCTGTTGCCCGGGCCTTCGCAGATTACCTGGTTGAGCAGTTGACCGCTAAAAAGGAAGGACCACTATCACTAGCCCTCTCCGGCGGCAGTACCCCAAAGCTCCTGTTTAAGCTGCTGGCCGAGGAATACCGGGATAAGATCGATTGGAAGCGCATCCATTTCTTCTGGGGGGACGAGCGCTGTGTCCCACACAATGATCCTGAAAGTAACTTTGGGGTGGTAAAAAAACTACTCTTCGATCATGTCCCCGTCGTTTGGAGCCAGGTGCACGCCGTAGAAACGAACCTTAGCCCGGAAGAAGCTGCCAAAGCCTATACCGAAACTATGCTCCGTATCCTCACAAAAAATGCTGATGGCCTGCCCGTGATCGACGTAAATATGCTCGGAATGGGTGGCGACGGTCATACGGCTTCCATCTTCCCCGCCAACATGGAAGAACTACTGAACAGTAAAGCCATCTGCGTAGTAGCCACCCATCCGGATAGCGGCCAAAAGCGGGTTACCATGACCGGCCCCGTGCTCAATGCCTCGGAAGAAGTCGCCTTCTTAATCACTGGCAACGGAAAAACCCAACGCGTAGCGCAAATCCTCAACCAGGAACACGGCGCCAACCAATTTCCTACTACCCACATCAAGCCCACCAGTGGAAAATTACGCTGGTTTCTCGATGAAGCAGCCGCAGCGGAGGTAGGGTACTAGGAATAGGTTGGTAGTAGAGACAGGGCAGCGCCTGTCTCTACTACCAACCTAGCCTTGATAAGCCAACATCCCTCCCTCGAGGTTACGCACGTTGGAAAACCCAGACTGGCGCAATAATTCCTGGGCCATAGCGGAGCGCTTACCACTACGGCAGTAGACAATGATCTCCTCATCCTTATGCGGAGCCAGTTTATCAAAAGAAGACGTTAGCTGGCCGAGAGGTACGTGTACACCGCCGATATTAAATTCGGCGCGTTCGTAATCTTCGCGAACGTCCAAGAGGACATAGTCTTTAGTTCCCTCGGCTTCCCTTTGCTTAAGTTCTTGAATAGTAGCGTTCATGTCTTTATGTAGTGGTTTGAGCCTTGCTAACAACCCGAAACGGGCATTGGATTAGCGACGGATAATTTTATGTCGGCTGCGCACGCTCCCGTCACTTACTTCTAATAAATAAAAACCCGCTGGCAGCACACTTAAATCCAGCGTAGACTGTCCGCGAGTCTGAAAGATTAGGGCGCCATTGGCAGCAAAAAGTCGAGCATTAAGTGTTTGCAGCGCATAACCAGGGCGCGGCCGCAGGTGTAATATCCCGTTGGTCGGATTAGGGTATACTTCAATGAGGTCTTCGGTGAATGCTGGCTCGTCCGTATCCGTTGCGAAACCACTAAAGCCAGCCAGCAAAGGCCGGATCATAATAGCTCCGGTGGTTGTGCCCGTAAGTCGCCGCCAGCCATTGCCCGTGTTAAACCACTGTACATCTTGCGGAGCGTTGTTCCGATCAAAACCAATACCAATATTTCGGCTAGCTCGGAGTTGTTCCCAGCCGACGTAGTAGGTACTGGCTTTCTCCAGACTAATTACCTCGTCGAACAAGTAAGTCGTAAAGCCCTGTAGACTATCCCGGAAGAAGTCTTCAGCGTAAAGGATGGGAAAGTCTTCACTATAAATTAAATCTGTCGGCACGGTATCTCCGGCGTAGACGACTAGGCGGAGGTCCTGACTCCCCAAGCTGCCTAGCCCCCGGGGAATACGGACGCTCACTCCTTTAAGTTCATCTTCGGCGAAGGCGTCGTAGCGTTGTAAAAGGGTAGTTCCTTCGACGAATACATGGCTTATGATGACGGTAGCGCTGAGGTAACCGTAGAAGTCTCCGAAGGAACTACCCTTTTACAACGCTACGACGCCTTCGCCGAAGATGAACTTAAAGGAGTGAGCGTCCGTATTCCCCG
>JBCDGT010000017.1:0-12129 GCA_038750915.1 Bacteroidota bacterium | reverse complement strand
TGAATTAATATTACAGTCGAGTTTGTATAAATCTCCAACAAACACTTAACCTTGTGGAGCGTTTCCCTTACTCCTACCCGCCATACTAGGGCCACCAAATCTTCGCTCCTTGTCTGATCTGCTCCGTTATGACCTCCACCAAACCAGCCCCACCAAAGAGTGGATGGTCTTTATTCACGGCGCAGGGGGAAGTTCAGTAACCTGGAAACACCAAGCTAAAGCTTTTGCCCCGCATTACAACCTTTGTCTCCTTGACTTAAGGGATCATGGAGAAAGCAAAAACCTGAACCCTAACTACGACAGTTATACTTTCGACATTGTAACGGATGATGTGCTACGAACCCTAGACAGCCTCCAGATAACTAGAGCTCATTTTCTGTCATTATCACTCGGCAGTATTATCCTACAAAGGCTGGATGATCGACGCCCGGAAATGATCCGGAGTATGATCATGGCTGGCGGTGTTTTCAAAGCGGATTGGCGGATCCGAATTTTTGCCCACAGTGGAAAATTTCTGAGTTACTTCGTTCCTTTTCGGTGGATCTACGACTCCTTCATCATCATCGTAATGCCCCGGAAAAACCATGCCTTTAGCCGTAAAATGTACCGCCGGCAATCCAAGAAACTCCGCGAGGAAGACTTCCTAAAATGGTTAGGCCTCTACCGGGATTTCTTCAGTGTCGTCAAAAGGTTTTACGACCGCAAGCTGCGGGTTCCTAGCTTGCTCGTCATGGGCGGGCAGGACCACGTTTTTTTAGAAGCCGCCCAACGTTACGCCAAAAAGCACGCACACTTAGCCGATCTAAGCGTCATGGAAGGAAGAGGACACCTCTGTAACCTGGAAGACAAGGTGGGTTTTAATCGGATTGTGCTAGAATGGTTGGAAGTTGGGTAGTCTGGTAAGAAAATTGGTGTGTGGCGGAAATACCAACCTTATGGTCCACTTTTTATAAGAAGGTGAGTGCGGCAAAGCGGTACGAAGAGCATGCGGGTTCTACCAGACTACCAGACCACCCTACTAACTATCATACCGCGTCAATTCTAAATTTTCAATAATCGTAATAAGCTTGTGGCCGTACCGTTTATCGGTGGCGTAGCCGCAACTTTTGAGGCCGTGGGCCCACTTTTTGTAGTCTGTTCCGTAAGTTTTAAGCCTGGCGTAGCGAGCGGTGTTGAGCAATTCACTGTGCTCACGGAAGCTTTCCGCAACGGTAGTAAATACCCTAAACATATCGTAGCGGGTATCGTCGCCGTAGTTGCGGCAGGTACAGCCTAGGCACTTCTTTCGACACTTAATGCCAAAGTGGTTTTTGGAGTTAACTGCCAGTTTGCTGTCACCAGCATTGCTTTCCAGCAGCCCTTGAGCCAGGGTAATACTGGCAGGAATACCATACTTCTTCATTTCTCTTTGGGCAATGGGTGCGTATTGGTCGAGATAGTGCTTTACCCGGGCCTTTTTGGCGGTGATGATGGCGGGTGAGAGCCCTTTGCGCTGGCCGTAATCCGGGCTCAAGACCAACGTAAGGTTGCTGATATGAGGAGCAGGATCATCCGAGAGTGCAACACTGTTGAAATCGTCATATTTCTCGGTTCCTGCTACGGGGGTATCGATCGTAGCCGTAGGTGTTGCTGGTGTAGCCCACCGTTTTTTTAAATCCGTAAAAATGGCGGTGGTGGAAGCGCCAAAGTCGGAGAAAAAACCACCAATAGCGGCTTCAGAAATAAGCTTTTCCGCCCCCTCTTCTAGGGGATCGTAAATATCCACGCTGAAACTAAGGCCACGCGAGATACACAGATAAAGGATGAGAAAAATGAGCAATATTTCAACGCCATAGTAAATGGCGTAATCGAAAAATTTAGCGATCGCGCGGCCTACGGCCGTAGACTGGGGAGTAGTATTGGTAGACATAATATGAAGTTTGCAACCTAAAAGTGTTGGATAAGTCTGCCGTTTACGACAAATTTAGTTACAAATTGTTTTAAAACAAAATTTTCACCAATTATTGTAGATTAACCCCTTACTCTGTAAGCCTTCCTTGCACCCGCGTCCGCGCAAAATCAACTTATTTGTATCAGTTAAACATTTGGCTACGGCTTTGGAAAACCAGATAAGACCTAGTACTTAGTGTAAAAAATACACTACCTTCGTTGGTCGAAAATTCCCAGCTATGTTACTAATTGCGGATAGCGGTTCTACGAAAGCAGATTGGGCGTTGCTTAATCCTGGCCAGCCCGTTCGTTACGTACACACTCAGGGCTTTAACCCGGTCGTTCACCCCCAGGAGCTTTTTCAAGATGAGGTGCATAAACTAGCCCACGACCTCTTACCTGGCGTATCTCCCAAGAAGATTCACTACTACGGTGCCGGATGTTGGGATTATGCGCGCAAGAAGATTATTTCGAGCGTTTTGGGCAACGTATATCCGCAAGCCAAAGTGGTCGTGATGCACGATTTACTGGGCGCCGCACGAGCGGCATGTGGTCACGATCCTGGCATCGCTTGCATTCTCGGTACGGGCAGTAATACATGCCTTTACGATGGGACGGACGTAATCGATAACGTTACCAATCTGGGCTTCATGCTCGGAGATGAAGGAAGTGGCAGCCACCTGGGCAAAGCTTTTCTCCGGTCTTATTTCTACCGAGAACTAGACGAAGAATTGAATCAGGCGTTTGAGGAGTGGACAACGATGGATAAATCCACGGTGCTCGACAAAGTCTACGACACCGACTTACCCAATACATATCTGGCCAGTTTCACCCGCTTCATGGGTGAGCATAAAGGCCACCCCTTGATTCAGAAAATAGTTTTCAACAGCTTTGCAGAATTTCTCGACCGCCACGTCCGTAAGTACGATGGCCACCTGAAGTTACCCGTGCACTTTATCGGTTCTATTGCCTTTCATTTCCAGAAGATTCTACTGGCCGCTCTACACGAACGAGATTTAACTGCTGGTGGATTCGTGCAAAAACCAATCGAAGCGCTAGCGGCTTTCCACGCCTCGTAGTTCGCTGATTAAGTGCTTATTGTTTACTTTCGCCCCACCCACGCCAAACAACCACGATTGTCGATTTTGTAGTTGATTGACCCCAAAAAATTTATGGAAAGAAAAGATATTCGACGTATTGCCGTTTTCACCTCCGGTGGGGACGCCCCGGGTATGAACGCCGCACTGCGGGCCGTGGTGAGAACGGCCGCCTTCAACAAGCTGCACGTTTATGGCATCGAACGCGGCTACGAAGGCATGATCGACGGTCACTTCAAACGCCTCGAACGTCGGGACGTAGCCAACATCATCCAACGGGGTGGTACGGTACTCCGTACGGCTAGGTCTAAGCGATTCATGACGCCGGAGGGACGTGCCCAGGCCGCTGAGCACCTGCGGGCCTACGATATCGACGCCTGTATCGCGATCGGGGGAAACGGTACTTTCACTGGTGCCAAAGTATTTAGCGAAGAGCACGACATCCCCTTTATCGGCTTGCCTGGCACCATCGATAATGATCTCTACGGCACGGATTATACCATCGGTTTCGATACCGCAGTCAACACCGCCATTGATGCGGTAGATAAAATTCGGGATACTGCCGACAGTCACAACCGTCTCTTCTTCGTCGAAGTAATGGGCCGCCACTCGGGGTACATAGCGCTGCATACCGCCATCAGCACCGGTGCCAGTAGCGTGCTTATTCCCGAAGCGCACACGGACTTAGAAGACCTCAAAACGGTATTACGAAAAAATAAAGCGAGGGGCAAGCTCTTTAGCGTCATTATAGTTGCCGAAGGCCATCACATGGGTGGTGCCCAGGGCGTGGCCAACTTGATTAAAGACGATCTGGCCAGCATGGAGCCCAAGGTAACCGTGATTGGCCACCTCCAGCGTGGTGGCGCCCCTACTCACCTCGATCGAGTGCTCGCCAGTCGCCTCGGTCACCACGGCGTAAATAGGCTATTGGCTGGAGAAGAAAATGTCGCAATAGGCATCATGAACGACCAAATCGTGACCCATTCTTTTGAAGATGCCATCACTAAACAAAAAGTCCCCCGTCAGGTGCTTATTGAAATGGCCAGCATATTGGCCATCTAAGGCGGTGGCTTCTCTTAACGCACAGTTAACCTTGTCGAGGTAGGGTGGGCCTATCTTAGCGCGATCAAACTAAGAGCTTGTTTGGACTTTTGCTCGTCATCAATAACTTGCTCTTTTTGCCCTGAATTTCATCTTAAAAAATGTTCATTTAGCCCGCTACCACGAAGTAGTCGCACAGCGAAACTCACATTTTCAAGACTCATTCAAGACAAAAATACCGGCGTTCTTGCCAGACTCAAAAAATCCAAACAAGCTCTAACTCCATGGATCCCACGCTGATAATCATGTGGATCGGCTTCATCCTCGCTGGCTACGCCGTTGTGGGGAACGATTCGATCCAAACCCTAGGAACTTTCCTCTCTTCCAACGAAGACCGTCCCTGGTGGGTATTATGGCTTTTCGCCGGTTCTATCCTGGCCTTCACCCTCGTTTACGGTTGGTTTCAATACGGTGGTGACGTCAGTTACGGTCGCTTGGAGAAGTACGCCTTCGTCGAAAACATGTCTTGGCCCTACCTGCTTCCGCCCATAATCCTGATGCTGCTTACCCGTACGGGAATTCCAGTTAGTACTTCTTTTCTCGTCCTTACCTTTTTCAAGCCCAAGGGGCTGTACAGCATGACGATGAAGTCTATCCTTGGCTATGCATTAGCCTTTTGCGTAGGCTTAATCATTTGGCAGCTTATCACTCGTGCCCTGGACAAAAAATTCCTCGACAATCCGCTCACTACCCAACAGAAGCAAACCTGGACCTTTCTTCAGTGGGCTTCAACTGGTTTTCTTTGGGGGCAGTGGTTGATCCAAGATTTTGCCAATATTTACGTGTACCTGCCACGAGCCTTGAGTGGTGGGGAGATCATTATTTCCCTCGTCATTCTCCTCACCATGTTGGCCATTATCTTCTACAGCAAGGGCGGCAGTATTCAGAAGATCGTCAAAGCCAAAACTAATACGACCGATATACGTAGTGCGACCCTGATCGATTTCACCTACGGCATCGTTCTCCTTTTCTTCAAGGAATTCAGTAACGTACCAATGTCGACCACTTGGGTCTTCCTGGGGCTTTTAGCTGGCCGCGAAATCGCCCTTCGCTACCGCCTGGAACTGGACGCCGAACCAGAAGACATCGAAAAAGCACCTACAGCTAACCTGCTTGGCATCATCCTCAACGTGGCCATCCTGGCCCTGATCGGTTACGTCGTTTACCTCCGCGATCAGGTGCCCGATTGGATCATCATTGTAATGGCTGTAACCATGATTGCCCGCGCAGCAGTAATTTATCTGGAAACCATTCCCGGAAGACTCAATCTCAAAGCTGCCTTCAAAGACGTTGGCCGTGACTTGGGTAAGGTAACATTTGGGTTGATCGTCAGTGTCGTCCTCGTCTACGTAGTCACCTTCCTTCTTACCGGTGAATGGACGGGGGAGATTGGGGGGTGATTGGTGATTAGTAGTTGGTAAATAGTAGTTAGGAATTACCTCAAGCACTAAATACCAACGACTAATTACCAACTACCCTCTCCTTCCCTCTCCGCCTCGCCAACCTTTCAATGCCCGTCCGTAAGCGATTATCAAGGCGTTCTTCTGCTCCAATGAAATTGCGAAACCCGATCAGGAAGGTGTGCTGTCCGGTAAGTAGTGGAGTAGCCCCTTCGGTTCTTCCGAAGCCAGCTACCACCATCCCGTCTTTACTGGCCAAAGCGCCTTGTTTATCGTTACCTAAATAACTGATGTGGTCACTTTCCTGGCCTGACGTAGCTTGTAGCATGAAGAAAACCCTGGGGCTGCTATCTTCTCCGAAATACATGTAGCGGTATTGTCCACGATGAATCTTTCCTTGATAATGATCGTACAAATCATAGCTCGGATGGCTTTGGTCCGTAGCCCAAAAAGTGCTTTGCGGACGATAAACACCGCCTGCGGGCCCTTCATAGAGGAACCAATAATTACGGTCAGTAGGCGCTTTTTCTACGTCCAGGCGGGCACAATCTTTGTAGAAGGTCCACGTCCAGGTCCAGTCGCCGGAAAGGCTGACTGTCTGAATGCGGTTTTTTCCCACGACCTTACTTTCGCACTTTTTATGCCCAGGATGGCCAGCTCCGTCGTCGTCGCCTCCGTACACTAGGTTAGGTAAACCACGAAAACTGGAAGCGGCCGAAGCGGGGTATTCACCCCAGGGCGTATCTCGATATTGCACCCAGTCTTTACCACTCGGATCAATAATGCTACTGAAGCCACCAGCTACGGGGTCATACAGATAGGTAGCGCTGGTAGTCTTGACCTGGAAGTGAGTGCGTTCCAAATGGGTAACTGAGCTAATTTTAACGCCACTTTGGGCGCGACCGCTGGTGCAAAGTAGGGTAAAGAAGAGCGGTAGGAGGAGGCGAAGCATTAAATTGGTTTGAATTGGCTGGTAAATTAGCAAGCAAACGGATATTTTATCTTTTCAATCATTTCACGCATCGGATGAACTTTTGGTGCTGTACCGACAAAAGATACAGCCGATGAGGAAATGGCCGGTAGGCTGCTCCCCCCTTCTGCTCATCTGGTCGGAAACGCTCCCTCAACCTCAACGCACCAACCCAATCAAAGACCGATAATCATCAAAACGAGCGTCTTCCGTCTCGGGCTCTAAAAGCGCATCGTGGGGCAGGTCCAGATACAAATCCTCTAGCCAACCGATGGTCTCCTGGCAACGCACCTCCACCACCCCTTCCCGGAATTGTTCCCAGCGCCAGTTGTAGGTTGCTCGTACCTTACGTAGAGTCGTAGCCTGAATTTCCTCGGCCGTCTGTGTCCCAGTAACCACTTCAATGTTGGCGAAAGCCAATTCATTACGCGCCAACAGCAGCGCATCGCGGAGTACAAAATAAGCAGTATGGACTTTTTGTGGAGCGGTATGTACCGCTTCCGCTCCCTGAACTGGTTTATTTTGTGCGATGAAGGCTGCGTAAAGACAGAGTTGAATATCCTTAGCGTTGCGCAGCAAGTTTTTAAACACCGATTTACCACGCCACTTCAGGTCTACGATAGCCACTTCGACTCCTTTACCGGAAGGATCTTCGCGTTCTAGGATAAGGTCAGCTCGCCCGCGTACGGACTGTCCCATCACCTCTAAATCACCCTCAACTCGTTCTTCGGATCCTCGAATGCGCCACCCATTTCGTTTAATGTGCCGCACCAGCGACCAAGCGGAATATTGCATGGTCCGCACAAACTGTACCCGCTCCGGTTCCTGGCCGTACGACAGCAGCACCGCGCCTTCCTGCTCGAGCAGACGTCGCCAATTGGCGTCGATCCATCCTCGAATAGCCCCTTGTTCCATGGCAACCTCCCCGGCCTTAATGCCATTCAGCAGGCGCTCAATAAATAAATGACTAAGGTTGCCCCTCAGCCGATGCTCGCTGACAATAGATAGTATCGGAGAGCCCTTAAGTTTGAGCTGGTGGCGAAAGACCCATTTGTGGGGGTAATAGAGCAAGTCCTCCAAAGCAGTAGGGCTTTCCCGTTCTCTTTCGGGGGTCGTTTTCATCCGCTCAATCAGCAACTGAGGTCGGGGACGATCCAGTGGCACCACCGCAACAGGGCTAAAGGTAGGTGCCGTCAGTTGCCCGAGAACATCAACTCGTTCAGCAGCATCTACCTCAATGGTAATGCGTGCCAAACTGCCTTCCGGGAATGCTGCCTCCAGGTCTCCGAGCAAAGGATGTGGCTCTACCTCGCTACCGTCTACTCTGGCGGGGAGGCAAAGTACCAGTTGCTCTTGAGCGAGTAAAACCGGTCGTAATTGCTGCCAGTTCTCTAATTCATTTTGCCGTTCGGGACTATTTAAGTAGACCCCAAGAGCCTCGAGGTAGGCTAGTTCATCGGGGTAAAAGCGGTGAAAAAAGTAGCCAGACTCCCGTTCGATAAAATCCCACCAGACTAATTTCTCCAGTTCATTTTTAGGTACGGGTTCAGTCGGTTTCTCCTTTGGGGCGGAAGTAACCGCGCAAGCGGGAGAAAAAATAGTAGCTAAAGTCCCCTGTTCTTTTGGCTGAAACTGCGCGGGAGCGGGCTCGTACACTGTACGCACCAGCCGTTCTACTTCCAGGTAGCTTAAGTCGTCTTCTGGCTGCGTTTCCAGTAATTCAATGGCTCGTAGTGCTTGAGCAGCTAATACCAGCAAGCCCGTTTGTTCTCTTCTTTCTGGTTGGTCCTTACTTCGTTGTTTACCGTCTGTGTAAGCTTCCAGTGCCCAGTTCCGCAGGTTGTTGAAGAGGTCCGACAGTTGAAATTTGGGGATGCGTTCTTCCCGCTGGTAGCGCTTACGTCGGAACCAACCTTCATACTGTTCTCGTACTTCACGAAGTTTGGTCATCGACCATCCTCGCTCTTCCTCCATCTCCCGGAAGAAACCTTCCAACATCCGGAACCACCCAGGCCCGAAAAGACCGGGTGTATCCGCTAAATGCAGCGCAATGCGCTGCCCTAGCCGCCAGTGTAGTGGTTTGGTGGTTAGACTGACGAATTCCATAATCCGATCCACCTCGATGGGGTCCCAGAGGAAGGCCGTAATTAGCTTCAGCACTTGCAAGCTTGGTCGGGCCAAACTGGAGGATGGTATGCCCAGGCTTGGTAAGCCTTCGGCAACCAGGGCATTATCCAGGGTTTGGCTACGGGTGCCGAGCAAAACGCCTGGCCGCCAATCTTGGTTATCCCGCAGCAATCGTCCAAGGTAAGCAGCTAAATGGGTCTCGCGTTCGGCGCTCAAAAGGATCAAGCTTCCGTCTCCTTTCAGGGGCTCGGAATCTTTCACACTGCCGCCGAGCAACTGTCGTTGCCAACGCTCGAGGTCGCTGTTTCCTTGCGCTGGTTGGATACCAGAACCAACCCGTATACGATCTCCAGCTTGCTCCAAGCGCTGAAAAAGCCGCTCCGCACCTGGAGGCCATAAGTGGCGAGGTTCATTTAGCCAGATATTCAATCGGGGATGACGATCTTCTTCCAGCGCGGCCAAGAGAAGTTGGAGTCGATCCGCCATCCCGGGTAATAAATCTAGCTCGTTATCCGCCGTCAGCAGTAAGGCTTCGAATTCCTGCAAAGTACGTAAGCGGGCAGGGGTTTTCGCACTTACGGGCTGATCCAGCGCGTAACCGGCTTCCAGTAGCTCATCTCGATAGTCCAGTAAGGTAACTGCTGCAGCAAACTCATCCGCTCGGAAAGCCGCTGTATAAAATCCGGGACCTTCTTCCTCTTGGTGGAGCTTAATGACTTGACGGTACTGCTCCGTCCGAAGAGCCGTCCGGTTGATCTGCGGTGCACCCAGGGCATAAAAGCTTTCTAGGTAGGCCACCAAATTGGCCCAGGCCATCACCGTCACTCCGGTCGGAGGAGTGGGCAGTAGTTGTTGATCGCCAAAGGTAATACCGAGGTAGATGGTCATAATTAGGGGGCTAGGGGGTCGGGGAGCTAGGAACTAGGACGTAATTCGTGCTTCTGGGGATGCGTAGGCCGCCTAGTTCCTAGCGCCTAGCAGCACGAAGTGCGTCTAATTACTAGTTGCTGCGTTAGCAGCCTAGCCCCCTAGCTCCTACCCTCCCATTACCGCCTTCATGCGGGTTAGCTGGGTTTCCCAAAGGGCACGTTGGTCTTCGACTTCATCATCGTCAGCAAAATCGGTGACGTAAACGATGGTCTCACCAGTAACGGGGCTACGGGTGATGTTGAATTCGAGGTATTCATCGTCATCCTCGGCGTCTTCCCAAGCGAAGCGAACGAGGTCGGACTCCTTGTCTTCGATGAGTTCGGCGATTTCGGCGGAGCCATTCCACACGAAGGTGTAGGTTTGGTCATTTACGTCTACCTCATCGCAAAACCAGCGAGTGATGCAGGCTGGGTCCGTTAAAAATTGGTACACAATATTGGGGGAAGCCCGGCAAATAAATTCAGAAGTAAACTTAACACGTTCCATGTCAGGGAGTTGGGAGAATGATGGCGGCCAATAAAGCTAAATAAAATGAAACTACCAAAATTAGTTTAGGGGCCAACCAAACGCGTTAAAGTAGTGTTGCTATTACGTAACCCTAAAATGGGCGCCGGTAAGCTATTGATTCTTAGGGAAATTACCCTTAATTTTGCGCCCGATTTCAAAAACGTTACTCCTGTATGAGACAGCTTAAAATTACTAAGTCGATCACGAATCGTGAGAGTCAGTCACTTGAAAAATACCTGCAAGAGATCGGTAAAGTCGATCTACTGACGCCCGAGGAAGAAGTCGACCTGGCCAAGCGCATCAAACAGGGAGACCAGATCGCCCTGGAAAAACTTACCAAGGCAAACTTGCGCTTCGTGGTTTCCGTAGCCAAGCAATACCAGAACCAAGGGCTCAGCCTCTCGGACCTGATCAACGAAGGTAACCTCGGCCTGATCAAAGCCGCCCAGCGTTTTGACGAAACCCGGGGATTTAAGTTTATTTCCTACGCCGTTTGGTGGATCCGCCAGTCTATCCTCCAAGCGCTTGCGGAACAGAGTCGGATTGTCCGTCTCCCCCTCAACAAGGTCGGTTCCCTGAACAAAATCAACAAAGCCTTCAGCCGCTTGGAGCAAGCTTTCGAACGTGAGCCCAGCAGCGAAGAGCTAGCCGGCGAACTTGAAATTGCCGCCGAAGAAGTCGAAACCACCCTTGGAGTAGCCGCCCGTCACGTCAGTATGGATGCCCCCTTCGTGGAAGGAGAAGACAATAGCCTACTCGACGTACTCGCCAACTCCAACCCCGGTACCGACTCCGCCCTGGAATACAAAGAATCCCTTCGTCGCGAAATTGACCGTAGCCTCGGCACCCTCACCGAGCGCCAGTGCGACGTTATCAAGCTCTATTACGGCATCGGCGTTGAGCATCCCATGAGCCTCGAAGACATCGGCGAGAAGTTCGGCCTCACCCGCGAGCGGGTCCGCCAGATCAAGGACAAAGCCATCAACAAGCTGCGCGGTGCTAACCGGAGTAAGTTATTGAAGAATTACCTAGGAAACTAGGCATTACGTTAGGAGATTCAGAGCTAATAGGCCCGGGCACCCATTCATTAGGCGAGGCCCGCGCCATTTTAGTAGATAACTTGATGTTTTCGAATTACTAGCAACCCACCGTAGGTGGTGCGTCTACCAATCTAGTACAAAGCGTAAAGTGGGCTTCGGGGGCACTCACGGTTGAATACACCGGAGCCACTTTGGTAAAACACCTATTATTAGTGTTAGTTCTTCACCTTTCTCCATATACGTTCATACGGGGTGGCAAGCCGTCATTTTTGCCTTATTGCTATTTCGTCAAGCCCCGTTTCCACTTGCTGTATCCTCAATTTTTCAACGTTTTCGTTGCTATCCAGGATAAACTCAAAAGTAACCGTAGGCCTAAAGCCCACTAGTTTAAATTTTGTGGGCGAAATAGGTTGTAATTCAAATCGATTGCTTGACCACAATCGGTCAAATTCGTAATCTATCTTTTCAACATTACCGTTTCCTGAATCGTAGTCTCCTACATATCTTAAAAGTATCCTTTTCTCAAGTGAGAAAGGGACTTCTACGGGCTGACCGTACAATATTCTTCGCGTGTTTCTTAAAGGTACTTTCGTTAGTTTAGTGCGGTTATTCTGTAGCAGAATTATGGTCTTGTCCTTATCAATATGACGCTCAATAAAGGTCGTATAACCCGCCCAACCTCCACTATGGGAAACTATTTTTCCGGACAAACTATCTTGTTTTACAAACCAGCCGTATCCATAGCCAGTATCTACGCCTTCTCTGGTTTGATGGGAAGCAAAAACCAGCTTTTTATCTTCTTCATTGACCAAGGTGTCAGCGTAAAGCGCTCTATCCCATTTGAATAAATCTTGCAAAGTCGAATTTACCATTCCGTCGCCAAAAATGCCATCTAAGTAAACACAATAAAAATCTTTCCCTTTTTCGTCTGGTAGAATTTTTCGCTTTAGACTATCAGAGTACAGATAGCCTTGTGCATAATTCTTGATTTCTTCTGGCTGGTATCGCCTTCTGTAGACAAAAGTGTT
>JBCDGT010000016.1:0-12141 GCA_038750915.1 Bacteroidota bacterium | reverse complement strand
GGGTGATAGACCGCTCCAAAGGATATTAATTTCTTTGCTTATCTCAAGATTCCAAAACTCTCCTTATGCGTAAGCAAAGTCTATTTACCCTATTTCTCCTACTCCCTTTTTACTGCGTTAGCCAAGACTGGGCCCAATTACCCGTACCTGCGGACCCCGGCCCCGGTAAAACCTGGGCCTTACAGGAAGACTTCTCTGATGCCTTTGCTTATTCCGGGAAATCCGAGTCTTTCAGAGCTAATTGGCAGGACACGTACTGGAACAAATGGACCGGCCCGGGCCTCACGCACTGGATGCCAAATGAATCGGACGTCAAAGATGGTAAGCTGGTCATCAGTGGCTCCCGTAGAGCAGGAACGGAGAAGGTGAATTGTGGGGTTGTCACTTCAAAAAACACGGTCCTATATCCGCTTTACACCGAGGCGAGGATCAAGGTCAGCAACCTCGAGCTGTCCTCCAATTTTTGGTTACTCAGCACGGATAGCTGTCGGGAAATCGATGTGCTCGAAGTCTACGGCGGTGCTACTAAAGAGTACTTTGCGCGAAATATGTCGACCAACTTCCACGTCTTCATCCGCAGCGCGAAAAAGGGGATTAGCAGCGACTTCAATGACCAAAACCACGTATCCCTTCCCGATTCCGCTTTCTGGCGCGAGGAGTTCCACACTTTCGGCGTACACTGGAAAAGCCCGACGGAAGTGGACTTCTATATCGACGGGAAGCTGATCCCCGAAGGTTCCTGGACCAAGGCAGAAATGTTCGACAAGGATTATACCCACACTAAGATGGACAAAACAAAGTACCTGATGGACCGCCCAATGCACCTCATCCTTGATACCGAAGACCACCACTGGCGCTCGGCCCAAGGCATCGTGGCGAAAGACGAAGACCTGGCGGACCCCGCCAAAAATAAAATGTACGTGGATTGGATTCGGACGTATAAGCCGGTGGAGGTGGATTGAGCTTTAAATCCGTTCCGACACATCGGATAAACTTCCCGCCGATTACATCAGGCGAAAAGATGTATCCGATGAGCGGAAAGGAACTTGCGCCGAATGCATTTTACCCAGCGGGTGAACTTCTGCGGTGGCGCCAGCAAAAGATGCAGCCGATGAGAAAATGGGACTTCTCGGGCGACACTACTACCTTGGCACCATGAAATACAGCTTTCTCCTTACCACGCTTCTACTTTGCCTTACCCTTTCCGCTCAGTACTACCCCTCCCCAACTAACTGGGAAAACCGTGCGCCAACTACCCTGGACCTGGATCCCGTCGCCATTGATAGTGCCGTGGCTTTTGCCGAAAACAACGAATACAGCGGTGCGCGCGACCTCCGTCTAGCCATCCTACAGAGCTTCAGCCGAGAGCCGGATCACGACCTCCAAGGCCCCACCAAAGAACGAGGAGGCCCGGCTGGCATGATCCTTAAGGACGGTTACGTAGTAGCGCAGTGGGGCGACGTAGATCGCGTCGATATGACCTTCAGCGTCACCAAAAGCTACCTATCCACCACCGCTGGCCTAGCCCTGGACGACGGGCTGATCGGTTCGGTCAAGGACCTGGCCGGTGATTATGTATGGGACGGCACCTTCACCGGCGACCATAACGCAAAAATCACCTGGGAGCACCTGCTTCACCAGACCTCGGATTGGTCCGGCAACCTCTTCGGCCTCTACGATTGGGCCGACCGGCCGGACCGTAAGGGTGACTTGGATTCCTGGCGTTACCGGGAACTACACGAACCAGGTACGCACTACAAATACAATGATGTCCGCGTAAACGTGCTGGCCTACAGCTTACTCCAAGTTTGGCGACGTCCGTTACCCATGGTACTAAAAGAACGCATTATGGACCCCATCGGGGCCAGTACCACCTGGCGCTGGTACGGCTACGATAATACCTGGGTCAACGTTGATGGACTGAAAATGCAGTCGGTCTCCGGCGGAGGTCATCACGGTGGCGGGCTCTTCATCAATACCACTGACCACGCCCGCCTTGGCCTACTCTTCGCTCGGAAAGGAAAGTGGGAAGACCAACAATTGATTTCCGAAAAATGGACTCGGATGATCCAAACCCCTACCCCAGCCTATGCTAGCTACGGCTACATGTGGTGGCTCAACCAGGGGCCCAGAAGCTGGGAAGGGCTCCCCAGCCACCTCTACTACGCAGCCGGTTTTGGTGGCAATTTCATCGTCGTTGACGAACAAGAAGACATCGTCATCGTCACCCGCTGGTTGGAGCCCAATCAGATTGGAGAGTTTGTCCGGCGGGTATACGCGGCAGTGAAGTAATTGAAAGGTCTTCTACCATTGTTCTAGTTTAAGCAGCACGGCTTTTGCCAGAGACAATAGCAGCTACTCTGACATTTTCCTCCAGGATTTAAGATAGGCACCGGGCGAACTTCCCATAAGTTCCCGGAATGCTTTGTTGAAGGTGGTCTTAGAATTAAAGCCAGCTTCTTGTGCTAAACCAAAGAGGGTAAGATGCTGGGCCCTTTCGCTTCGAGCCAATGCAACAAATTCCTTAATGCGGAAGTAATTGACGTATTCAAAAAAATTCATGCCGATGTTCTCGTTCAGGAGCCGGGCCAATTCAGGACTACTGACACCAAGTAGCTCTGCCAGTTCAGCTTTGAGTAGCTTGCGATTGAGGTAGGGCTTCTGCTCCAGCATTAAACGATCCAGCTTTTCCTTTAAGCGATTCAAGTCTTCTTCGGAAAGGCGAGAGCCCGCGTACTTGCCAACCGGCGACGGTGTTACTATTTGGTATAGTTCAGGTTCCCGTATACCATAGTAGGCCAAGAAAAGAATAAGCAGCGCCAAACCCAACCAGATGAGCTGGGTGGTAGGGCGGGCAATAAAATTGCCACTGGCAATACTCTGAAGATAGACCCCTAACCAAGCGGCCAGGCACACACCTACGGCAATTAAAAAGATAAGGAAAAAACGAGACCGAACGCTGTAGCTTACCTCATCAGTCAACTGCCGTCGAAACCGCAGGAATATGTGGAGGCTCAAAACCCAGTAGGTAATATTAAATAATAATCCAAAGCCAACGAAAAAGGTCACCGTACGATAAAAGGTTCCATTAGCCATCCGCTCCCCTAAAGTTTGGTCAGATGGTAAAATGAAGAAGGCAATCATCCCTAGATTATAGACCACAGCTGGGCCGTAGTGCCATAAATCGCGGTACGCAAAAGGTCGGTGGAGCAAAGCCGCCCGGGAGAACAAGAAGATCGAACTTCCGAAAAGCAGGGTAGCAAATTCAGATAGGGTAATCAAACGGGCATTCCGGCCGAAGACCTCGGAGAGATAGAGGATACGGCCGGAGAGCCCGATGAGTAGCACAGCTGCCAGCACAATGAAGTACCCATTAATCCGGACACGCTGTGCGGGAGAAAGGGTAAAGAGCCCCAACAGAAAAATACTCTGGAAGAAGGCAAAGTATACCAATAGGTTGAGGAGATTCTCCATTTAAAGGGCAAATTACGCTAAGAAATAGATCAAGGCGTTTTGACCTAATTGATCCGGAACTGACTCAGATGATTTACCCCAGTATGGTCAGCCGCCCTATCCTTTTCCAGGAAAGTCCGAAAAGTAGCTTCGTCGGGCCATTCGGTGATCGTCAGGTAATCTGGATTATGGTGATACCCGAAGGGGGAAGTCCCTTCCGTAAGGGTAAGCAATGGTGTTCCGCCATGTTGCTTTTGTTGCTTCTCCCATTTTTCTAAGAACTGTCCAAAGGGTTTCTCGGCGGCGGACCAGAACATAGTGGCGACGTAATACTTAGCGGGGTCAGTAGTTATCGCGACGGCTTCGGGTAATTCAAAGTAAGTAATTTGAAAGTTTGTCCAGACTGTTCGGCGCTGGCCGTGAAAGTCGTCTACCTCCTTTTCCAATGCAGAAAGCCCGGCCCTACGAGCAGCAACACTCGGCCAACTACCGGTAACGAACAGCTCAGGATGCTGGTTCCCCTGAAAAGGGATCTCCTTCACCGCCCAACCAGCACCAGGTTGGTAGCCATGTTTTTGGGCCACTGGATATGCCTCCTTGAAATACTTTTGCTTAGCCGCATCATTGCCGGCATCGTTTAGTAGTAAAATATCCAATACTTGCCCCTTTTCGAGCTGAATGGTTTTGGCTTTACCCTGGGCAAAAAGGCTAGTGGTACAGCAGCCCAGTAGAAGAATAAGAATAAAAGAATACCCTTTCATCGTGGTACGTTTTGGTTCGCGACAAAAGTAGAAGCGACGAGTAGCCAAGCCACCTTTTTTCCTTAGCAGTGTGAACGGATACAGTATCCGACCTTATACGTGTCCAAAATCATGGCTAATCATCCCCAAAACGGCACCTGCGGCTGCGCAAAAAAATGATGGGGCAACCGCAGGTGCATGGAAAGATAAAATTAGCAGTAGGCATTACCCGAGCCCAACCCATATCTTGGGCATCGGGATGATCAGCGCTTGACCAATTTTTGGCTCACCATTTTCGTGCCATCCCTGCTACGTCTCCGCAGGACATAAACTCCGCTGGGTAAATCAGTAGTTGGAAGGTCGACTTTCCGTAAGGAAGCATGATTGGCTTTATGGATGGCTAGTTCCTGAACCAGTCGGCCCGTTGCACTGAAGAGTTGTAAGACATAGTCTTCGTTACCTGGCAGGTTGATGGTCAGCTGGTCCTGAAAGGGGTTCGGAAAAGCCTTAATGTCATCCGTTGGTTCAGCCCCATTGAGTGCTTTAGCCTTTGCGACCGGCCCAAAGTCAGTATTCGTATCGGGATCTGGTAAGGATGATCCATATTTTTCACAATGAGTCTCAGAAGTCCCACATTCGTTGGTAACCGTCAGGCAAACAACGGTTTGGCCGTTGTCACTCCTTGGCGGTGTATATAGGCTTGAACGCGTACCGGTATAAACGAGGCGATCATCGTAAAACACCTGCCAGTCGAAAGCGGTCACGCCGATGGTATTATCGGCGGTGTAAGCTAGGTAGTTGCTACGTCGGTGGCGAATGGTCGTCCGCGTAAAGGAAGTCGCGGGGTTTTGGGGGCAGGCGGATAAAAGCGTGCCAAAGCTCTTACAACTTCCAGCATTTCCAAAAATGCGGACGTTCGGGTTTCCCCGACTGACCACTTCTCCGTTTAGGCTTACCTGACAAGAAAACAAGCAACATTCTTCCACTAAGGGATTTTCGAAAATCTCCAGCTTACTTGCTCCCGACCCGATGGACCGAAGTTGGCCAAAGTCACTTCCCCCCTTAAATCCCTGGAAGTTGGGTAAACGGCCAATGGAAAAATCACCCTTTACCTCCCGTAGTTTAGGAACGCTAATGTTTTTCAGTGCTGAATTTGCTCCTTCTGGTCCGTTGCCGATGACGCTGAAATCTTGACCGATGGTCTCCACATCGATCGAGAGGGTTTCCACGTAAGGGCCGGCTTGTACTCGTAGGCTACCTAAGATTTCCAGCTCATCGCCAATACTTACAGATCCCGCCCCAGCATTTAGCAAGAAAGCCGAACCGCCAACTTTTCGTAGAGCGGGCAAGGAAATACCCACCGGATAAGGTTCCGAGGCAGCAATTCTTAAGCTACCTCCTACTTCGACTAGTCTGGCATCGATCAGGAAGGCAGCTTCATTATCGTCCACCAAGAAGTTTTCCCTTACGGTCGTATTGGCCATGGTCAAACGTTCCAGGTTATGGTTTTTGTCTACCCTGAAATTTTTATTGACCCGCAAGCGATCCGATCCGAAGGACAGGTTCCTGGCAAAAGAGGAAATTTCAATTGATCCGCCCACCCTAGCGAGTTCAGGGAAGGTAACTATCGCCGCCGTTTGGGCAGTAATGCCATCAAGGGAGATGTGGCTGGAAACCAAGACGAGCTCGGGAAAGGAGACTGCCTTCAATGCAGGAAAAACACCCTCCATTTTAAGCCAACCGGAAAAGCTAACCTTTGGTAATTCCCCACTAATCTGTACTTGGGTTAGTGCCGGATGCTCATCCAGAATATTGATCGACCCCAAAATAGCTTGCACCTTAGGGAAGATGGCCGTTATCAGCTTATGGTTATCCTGCAGGACCAGTGCGGTGGTTTGTTCGACTTCCGGATCACCCAGATATTGCAATTCAGGGAAATGGAAAAATTCTAGCTCGGGGTTACCGCTGATGGTGAGTATCCCATTTATCCGCTCCAATTTAGGGGCACTAAAACTGAGTAGCCCCGGATTACCCCCTCCGAGCAAATCACCCAGTTTGAGTCTTTTCGCTTCTTTCAGGTTAGGGAGGTAAACTCGCAGGCTATTTTCCGGCCCAAAACCTTCGAATTGCAAGGCGCCATTAATGGTTTCCAGCGCACTGAGGTTACACAGATCGACAATTGGGTCTGTCCCACCCCCTACCAGCAATAGGCGGTTGTTAATGGTGGTAAACTTTTCCCCCGCAAGGGAGACAAAATTATCGAGTTCTGTCTGCGAACTGATCGTTCTGCCGCCACCCACTATTTCTCCGGTTGGTTCGAGACCACATTGAGCTAAAAGAGAAAAGGGAAAACACAGGCTGAGTAAAAGAGGTAATAGGAGTAATCGCTTAACTGAAATCACGTTAGGGTTCTTTTGCGGCTTTCTGGAAAAAGTTGTCAGTGCCGGGCAGCACTAACTGTATAAGAACCGGATAGGGGGAGTGTGACTCGGGAAAGGGGTAAATTCGTTCAGTTTAATTCTTGTTAAGGGAATCTACGAAAGCAAAAGCCAGCAACAATGCTGCAATTTGGGCGCGGCCGCAGGTGTAAAAAAGGGGTAAAATAGCAAAGAGATAACGACGGATTACTCCTTGGAAGCCTCCATTGTGCCTTCCCACAGCCAAGTCTTCTCGCCTACCGTAGCTCGAACTTGGTAGACCCATTCATAGCCATAGTCGTTCCACCTTCCTGGAAGGGGTAAATTTTGCAACTGATGTTCGGCAATGCTTTCGTCCTGCTGGTTTAGGTCAATAGTTTGTTGTGGTTCTAGCGGCAGTATGCGTTTACGAATAACTTGCTCTTCGTGCTTAATTGTGTGAAAGGACAGCTCTCTCACTACATAACCAGCGGTCAACTTACGTATACCTTTCGGTGGATTAGTAAAGGAAATGAACGCAAGTAATGTCTTTCCACGGGTTTCCAGCCGTACGGCTGGCGCTGCAAACTGATTACTGTAATCGACTTCATTTACGTAATAGAAACCAACGGCACTCCATAAAAACAACAGTAGAATGAAGCCGTAAGGAGGGATCGCAAACAAAAATATGGAACCAAGCCATGCAAGCGGGAGTAGGCCTACCTTTATTTTTTCTTCATCTACCACTAGCTTCATTTTCAACACTTCTTCCGGGCGGAACGGTAAGGAACGACTACGGTACTGCCAAGTGGCACTTAAGTAACAGAAATTGGGTGCCCGATGTAGTGCGACACTACCACGCTTTGCCGGTCGTGCGAAACCGCGTAGTCCAGGGTGAAGACTGAATAATTCCCCTGTGTGAGAAGGGATACCCATTATTGAAAAGATAATTGGGAAATCCCTGCTTTCGCCAGCAGCAAAAGTGACCTTTCTAGCCAAGGTAACGGTTCGAATGACCTTCGTAGCCTGAACGTTGCCTTTACAGTTATCAACGACCACTTGGTAACCAAGAGAAGAATACTCAGCCGCATTCTCCGCTACAAAGCGGGCAAAACCTTTCACCTCGGTACCCGGTGTAAAGGTACGGTCAGTAGGTTCGGGAAAGCCAAATAGGGTAATGGTCATCCAAATTAAAACCCAGAGTAACCTCTCTCAGTTGGTGCTCAACTTTGGGTATTCTACCAAAACTAGGGCAGTGACGACAAACGAAAAGCCTACGTTCAAGTCCTACTCCTCCAACAGCCGCTTCAACTCATTCAGCTTCAGCATACACTCGATCGGCGTCATATTATTGATGCTAACTTCTTCCAGGGCAGCCTTAATCCGGCCGGCCGTAGGGTCTACGGTTTCGAAGATGGAGAGCTGGGGGGCGGGCTGTGAGAATTGATTAGCAGCGATGGGTTTCGCCTGGGGAGCGGTGCCTACCGCGCCCTGCGCTTTACCGTTCGTTGCACCTGCGGCTGCGCCCGCTTTATCGCCTTCGTCTAGCGCGCCCTGGTCGATGTGCTGGGATTCTAGCTGGGCCAGGATGTCGGTGGCGCGCAAGACGATCTCGCGGGGCATGCCCGCCATTTGGGCGACGTGGATGCCGAAGCTGTGCTGGCTGCCACCGAGTACGAGTTTACGCAAGAAAATAATCTTGTTGCCGTGCTCCTTGATGGCCACGGAATAATTCTTGATGCGGTGGAGGCGGTCCGCTAATTCGTTTAGCTCGTGGTAGTGGGTAGCGAAGAGGGTTTTGGGCTGGGCCCGCCCGTTGCTGTGCAAATATTCCGCAATAGCCCAGGCGATGCTGATGCCATCGAAGGTACTGGTACCGCGACCAATTTCGTCGAGGAGGATGAGGCTACGGTCGGTGATGTTGTTCATGATCGAGGCCGTTTCGTTCATCTCCACCATGAAGGTCGATTCGCCGCTACTGATGTTATCACTAGCGCCAACCCGGGTGAAGACCCGGTCGACTAGCCCAATCCGCGCCTTTTCAGCGGGCACGAAGCTGCCCATCTGCGCCATTAAGCAGATCAAAGCCGTTTGCCGCAGCAAGGCGGATTTACCCGACATATTCGGGCCAGTAATCATGATAATCTGTTGACCATCGGGATCAAGGCGCACGTCATTAGGCACGTACTGTTCCCCAACCGCTAACTGTTTTTCAATCACAGGGTGGCGGCCCTGAACAATGTCAATGTCCTTCGAGTCATCCAGTTCTGGTTCAACGTAGCGGTTCCGGTTGGCCAGCTTGGCGAAAGATAGGAGGCAGTCCAGCTTACCAATCAGTGCGGCGTTAGCCTGTACTGGAGCAATGTACTGCTGTAACCAGACGACGAGCTCTTCGTAGAGTTCCTCCTCCCGCTGGAGAATTTTCTCTTCGGCGTTGAGAATCTTGTCCTCCAGTACCTTGAGTTCTTCGGTGATGTAGCGCTCGGCGTTGGTGAGGGTTTGCTTACGCGTCCACTCTTCTGGCGCCTGGTTTTTGTATTTATTGGTGACTTCCAGGTAGTAGCCAAACACGTTATTGAAACCAATCTTGAGGCTAGCGATACCAGTCCGCTCGGCTTCCCGTTGCTGGATGCCGGCAAGCATATTTTTGCCATTCCGAGTAATGTCGCGCAGTTCGTCTAGGGTAGAATCAAAGCCATCGGCGATGACACCACCTTTATTGAGATTAACGGCCGGGCTTTCCATGAGCTGCCGGTCGATTTCATCGCAGACTGCCGGTAGAGAATCCAAGCGATCAGCAATGTCGGCCAGCACCGGATTTTCGCGAGCGGAGAGCAATTCCTTGATCGGGCCAATTGCACAAAGGGCATCGGCCAGGGAGCGGATTTCGCGTGGGTTCACTTTGCCCAGAGGCACCTTAGAAATGAGGCGCTCGAGGTCCCCAATTTTCTTGAGGGATTCGTCTAAGTCCTGTAGTAAAACGGCATCATCCACCAGGGCGCGTACTACCGCGTGGCGGGCGCGAATGGCTTTGGCTTCCAGTAGTGGCAGCACTACCCATTTACGCAACAAGCGCCCTCCCATGGGCGTCACCGTGTGGTCCATTACCTGTACCAGGGGGACTCCGTTGTCATGGGGGCTATAAAGCAGTTCCAGGTTCCGAATCGTAAAGCGATCCAGCCAAACGTAGCGGTCGTTCGCTAAACGATTGATGCGGGTAACGTGCTGGAGGTTCTTGTTCTCCGTCGTGTCCAGGTAATGGATGATAGCACCAGCGGCGATTTGGGCCAGGGCCATTTTTTCGATACCGAAGCCTTTAAGACTAATGGATTTGAACTGCCGTAGTAGTTTTTCCTGGGTGTAATCTTCGGTAAAGACCCACTCGTCCTGAGGCGTCAAAAAGAAGCGATCACCAAAGCGTTGCAGGAAGTCTTTTTTGGTATCCTTGCTCAGCAGTACCTCCTTGGGCTGGAAGCTTTGTAGGAGTTTATCGATATAATCGTTTGGCCCTTCGGCGACGAGGAACTCGCCGGTACTAATGTCGAGCAGGGCCAGGGCGTAGAGGTCTTGCTTGCCCCGACTGTAGGCCACACAAGCCAAGAAGTTGTTGGTCTTATGCTCAAGCAGCTTATCGTCTACGGCCAGTCCGGGCGTAACGATTTCCGTCACGCCACGCCGGACAATTTTCTTCTCCTTCGAGGGCTTTTCCAACTGTTCACAAATCGCTACCCGGTAGCCGGCCTTAACGAGGCGGGGCAGGTACATATCGAGGCTATGGTAGGGAAATCCAGCCAGCTCCACGTCACTGCCGCCGTTATTACGGCTGGTCTGGACGATGCCTAGGGTCTGAGCGGCTTTTACGGCGTCTTCACCGAAGGTTTCGTAGAAATCGCCAACGCGAAAAAGCAGCAGGCTGTCCGGGTGTTTGGCCTTCACCTGGTTGTACTGCTGCATCAACGGGGTAACCTTATTGGAGCGCTTTTTGGTAGATTTAGCCATGGAGGGCGAAGATAGGGAGTAGGATAGATTGATAGGGGATACAAGATAGATTTATAGCAAGCACACTCCACATCAATGTGTAGGTGCACCACCTTCGGCCGGGGAGGAGTTTTGCCATGTCCTCATTAAGAAGACCATTACCCCTATCTAGAAAATCACCTCTACATGCTTTCCTTGCCCACCTTTCGTCAATTATCCACTCCTGCTGAACGGCTCCTGTATGCGACTCAATACGAGGCTTGTTCCGGCCTACCCGTTCCCTCGGACTACCTGTTATCCAAGGAAAATCAAGTCTTCGGCATCTTTTACCAGAAAACGCTGATTGGCGGGTTCTTGCTTGGTTTTGGACAAGACTCTCGTACAGTCCGTTTGTTCGCCCGTTCGGAAGCCCAAGCCAACATTCTAGAAGCCTTGGGGTGTGCTGACAAGTATTCCGAACTCTGCTGCCTGTGGTTGGCGCGAAAATACCGGGCGACATTGCTAATCAACACTTTTACCTGGTTGAGTATCCTCTACGCGCTGCTCCGTTTCGCTAACCCGTGTCTGGTGTTCGGCACCTGTTCGCAGGGCTTAGCGCGGCTATACACCAGCAGTAAAAGGGTTCATTTGCTGCATAAAGACGTAATCAACCGTAAGCCAACCTACATTTTCACCGGTCATAGGCACAACTACTTAGTAGGCATTCTGAATATATTACTACATAAGTTCAGCAGAAAACTTCGCCTGGGATGGTGGCGGTGGCGGCTGAAGCGGGCTTAGAGGCCTAAGAACCGCTAACCTAGCAATGCCCTATATTGGCAACCATGGTTCCATCTTTTTTCCATTCTGCTCCAGCGATCGTCCGCATTCTCATGCGTTTTATGTCGCTCTCCGTAATGCTATTGTTTGGCGGCCTACTAGCAGCTTGCCTTTCCGAAGCATCCGCTCACGAGCCCGTGCCCAACTCCGTCGCCCTGGTCGACTACGTCAATCCGCTGATGGGAACCGACTCGGAGTTTAACCTTTCGAATGGTAACACTTACCCCGCCATAGCTACCCCTTGGGGCATGAATTTCTGGACCCCCATGACCGCGAAGATGGGTGATGGCTGGTGCTACCAGTACGACCACCATAAAATCCGGGGCATCAAGCAGACCCACCAGCCCAGCCCTTGGATCAACGATTACGCCGCCTTTTCCCTGATGCCCATTACGGGAAAGTTGCGGTACGAAGAAGAAGAGCGTGCCTCCTGGTTCTCCCACAAAGCAGAGACCGTACGCCCATATCACTACTCCGTTTACCTAGCCGATTACGACCTAAATGCGGAGGTAGCCCCTACCGAACGTGCTGCCCACTTTCGATTTACCTTTCCGGAGACGGACTCCGCCTACATACTGCTCGATGCCTTTTTTGGCGGCTCCCTAGTGCAGATTATCCCCGAAGAACGGAAGATCGTCGGCTACTGCCGTAACAACAATGGTGGAGTGCCGGACAACTTCCACAATTACTTCGTGGCCGAATTTGATAAGGACTTCACCGTCACCCACGCCTGGGAGGACGATTGGACCCTTTTG
>JBCDGT010000015.1:0-12342 GCA_038750915.1 Bacteroidota bacterium | reverse complement strand
TCCGCTCCTTGATGTAGACCTCAAGCGGAGTACCGTCGTCGTCCAGTTTGAACTTCACTTCGGTAGTGGCAAAATCGATGGCCCCGTTTTTAAAGCGCTTTTTGCGGTAATTCTTGGCGATTTTATCGAGTAGGAAGAGTTCCTCCTTAAAGTCTCCTTTCCTCGTATCGAGCACCTCCTGGGCCTCTTCGTAAGTGAAGCGGCGGTCGGAATGGGTTACCGTGCGGCCGAACCAACGCTTACGAATCTGGTAGGTCTTGGGGTCGAGGGTAAAGACGGCGCTGAAGGTCAGTTTGTCCTCGTGCGGCCGCAGGGAACACAGCTCGTTAGAAATCCGCTCGGGGAGCATCGGGCAGACGCGGTCGACCAGGTAAACGGAGGTCGTTCGCTCGGCCGCCTCTTTATCCAGAGCACTGCCTGGGCGTACGTAGTGGCTTACGTCAGCGATGTGAATACCGACTTCCAATTGCCCGTTTTCCAGTACCTGGAGGGAGAGTGCGTCGTCAAAATCCTTGGCCGTAAGGGGGTCGATGGTGAAGGTGGTCACCTCCCGCATGTCCCGGCGGATATTGATCTCCTGCGGACTAATTTTTGCCGGCAGTGCCTCGCTTTCGCGGGTTACGTCTTCGGGGAAGGTAATCTGAAAACCGTTGTTAATCAGGATACTTTGCATCTCGATCTCACTGCTTCCTTCCGCACCAAGAACGGCGGTGATGGTGCCACTGAGTTGGCCGAAGCGGTTGGGCTTCCAATCATCGATGCGCACCACCACTTTCTCCTTCGTTTCCGCCCCAAGGGATTCGGCGCGGTGAACGGCAATGGCCAGTTTTTGGCCGCCGGGTTGCTCGACGATCACCTCGGCGTACTTGGGGTATTCCATGAAGGTACCGACGAAGTGGGTGACACTGCGTTCGAGTACTTCGGTCACCTCGCCTTCCGGTTTACGGCGGCGGGTAGGCGTCCAGTAGCGGACCTTGACCTTGTCGCCATCCTGCGCGCCGTTGAGGCGGGTAGCGGGGACGAAAACATCGTCGCCATCACCGTCGATGACGATGTAAGCGGAGCCAGAGCGGGTCAGATCGACCATGCCCTCGGTAAAGTCACGGGTATGTTTTTCCGAGAAGTCTTTTACCAATTGATATTTATAGTTGTCGGTGGCTCGGATCTTGCCGGCCTGTTCCAGTTTAGCGAGCGCACTGGCAACACTGTCCTGGCTGTTTTTGATTTTCAGCTTGCGAATAAGCTGTTTGGGATTGTATTGTTTGCGGACGTTGGCTTTGAATTCCCGCAATAGCAGGCGTTCTAATTCGCGGGCCTTAAGCTTGCTGCCCTTCGTTTTCTTTCTTGACATGTAATACTTGGGTGTGTAACGGCAGCCCTTTGCTGCCGGGCCGTCAGAATTTTTGGACGGCGCTTGTTTAGGGTTATTGTATGTTCGGAGCTATAACGACCACGACGGACGAAAAGTTCTTCTGGGCGCGGCCGCAGGTGCTCACTGAGCTCGCCAAACGTGTGCAAAGCCTGGTTAATGCTCACTCCGTGAGCGCAGCACTGGACTGATCAAAATTTTCCTTCGCTTAAGGCGCACACCTGCTAGACCAACAATTTGTATTAGCCCCACAAAAACCCTACATTTGTCTATATAAGCGGGGCCTGCCCGGTCTTTACATATTGATACCAATGAAAAAGCAGAAGGTTAACCGGAAGTACAACTTCCCCGATGCCGACCTCTACCAAATGTGCACGGATGCCATCCGTTTAGCCAAACGTGATCTCGAGCACTTCAAAGCTTACGAGTACGACGCCCATCGCCTCAAAGGCTTCCACGATCGGTGCAAGAAATTCATGGAAGTCCCCGACGACGACGAGTTGTTGGGCGATCAGATGGTGGTGACCGATAAGAAATACGAAGCCGCCGAGAAGGTCAAGCATGCGGTACGATCCATCATGACGCGGGTACGGATGAAGTTCAGCAACCGTACGGGGCGCTACCGTAAATTCGGCACGGCCAAGATCGGAGACATGACCGACGCCCAGCTCCTCTTCTGTGGCCGCCGGGTGATCCGGGTCGCTCGCGCTCAGTGGGACTTTCTAGCGGAGACCGGCCTCAACGAATCTCACCTGGAAAAGTTAGCCAAAGCCTGCCAGGCTTTCGAACTGGCCATGAACATCCAGCAGGACAAGGTAGCCGACCGGGATATTGCCGTCGAAAACCGCATCGACATCGGCAACCTCCTTTACGATGAGATGATCAAAGTCTGCGATATCGGCAAGGACATCTGGGCGGAGACCGACCGCGCCAAATACGATGCCTACTGCATCTACGAAAGCAATAATGAGCAGAAGAAGATTGCTAAGGGAGGAGGGTGAGTGAAACCTCCAACGACTAGTAACCTATCTCAAACGAATATAGGTCGTACCCAAAGCTGTAAAAATGCGTGAAACTCATGATGTTTTAGCATAGTGTTCTTCTTTTTCTTAATGTTGATTCTAAAAAAGAAGGGGCCCAGCAGGAGTGTTTGCGGGCTAAATCTAGTAGTATTTAAATTGTAACAGTATCGGTCTGGAGGCGTACTAGAAGTATGAATAAGGCCTCACCGAAGCGGAAGATATATAACCGTCTCCCATCCCCCAACAACCAGCCCGTATTCCATTTTCCACGCTTCGCCGTAGCTTTCGCGTAGGCGGGCTTCGATATAGCGCAGTCCCGTTCCTTTCGTTCGGCTGGTTGGGGAATTTACGCCCTCCCCTGGTGCAAAAAACCGGTACCGAAGCTGGTTATCCGTAAGGGTTTGGCGGAGGATAAACGCCATAGTCCCTCCTCGCTCCGATACTGGTTGATGGCTAATCCCATTCTCCAGTAGGGTGAGTAGAACGGCCGGTGGGACTTTTACGCTTGGCTCACTCAGGTAAGTCTTCAGCTGGTAGTCGGCCAACTTCCGGAAACCCATCACCTTGAGGTGGGTTTGGCAGAGCGTGATTTCCCGGGTAAGTGGGATTAGGTTTTCATCGACACTGTCCAGCAAGATTTTAAACTCTTCGCTGAGGGCAAGGAGTAAGTCTACCCCCCGGGCAGGGTTTTCCTCCATCCAATCGATGGCCGACGCAATGGAGTTCATCAAGAAATGCGGCTGAATGCTTTTCTTCAGTAGTTGAAGTTTCAGGCGGCTCGACCGGAGGAGCGCCGCCTCCCGTAAGCGTGTTTCTTCCCGTTCGCGTAGGACTAGGGAAATCAGGATCGTGATCACCAAATAAGCAAAACCCACGTACAAGACAACGTCATAATGACGGTAAGCCGCTAACAAGGCAATCGCCACCGGCAACACCCCAGCCAGAGCAAGCTTCGCCCGTGGGAGTTGTAAAGAAACAGCTTTCAGGCATACTCCGGCAGCCATAAGAAAGCCGACAATCATGCCGAAGTTTGTTGACGGATCGTAGCCGTACGAAGTAGTAAAGAGTAGAAAGGTAAATACACCAAGATGCAAGGCTACCGCCCACCAGATTAACCGCATTCCGAAGCGTAGCATAAAAAATAACGGCAGGGCCATACTAATCAACCAACTCAAGCCCAGAATAATTTGCAAGCGGGTAAAATGCCAGGGATAAGCATACCAGTAATAAGTCCGGATATACTCCATGATGAGGAGAGCGAAGAAGGACAAACAGACGACGGTGAAGGCCAGTAAAGACCAATCTTTTCTTCTAGCTAAAAACCGAAAGCCGAAGAACAGGCCAATGACCAGAAACATGCCCGCGTATACGTGCAGTGATACGGTAGTCATAAGAGCCCTAACGACAGGCTGAAGATAATCCGTGAGGTAAACACCGTAGAAGCGAACTCGCCCACTAGCGTGATAATTAGACATTAGCAAGCTAATCCGGTGTTTTCCTGGGGTAAGTAAGTGGTGGGGGATCGTAAAGAGGTAATCAATTTGCCCTGGCACTTCGGTAGTAGCAGAAGTCCCCACGCTGCCGTTAGGGCCAAGGTATTGCCCATCAAAATAGGCTTCGCTACTGGCCAATTGAGACGTCATGAGGGCGTAGGGACGTAAGGTGTCCGGGGTAGTATTAATCGTGAGATCAAACCCAAGCTCGTATCGTCCAACCTTAGGTGGATAGCCTGGTTGCCAAGCGGTATCCCCGATAACCCGATGCTCTAAGTGCCCATAGGTAAGGTCCAGGGGAGGTGGTAGATCGGGGCTACAACCAGCCAGTAGACCGAGGAGCGGAATGAGCCAGATAAACTTCATAAAGCGAAGGTACGCGGCTATTACAAGCCGCTGGTGCAGTTGACATAATGGTAGGTGCGGTTGACGAGATATGCCTTTGCCCGGGGCAAGTCCGCGGTCACCTTAGCCGCAGCAACCACAAAATCAACTCCGATGAAACAACTAACCATCCTACTCTGCTTCCTTAGCCTACTTGGCACCTGCGACCGCGCCCTGCTCGCACAAAAAGCACCAGAACTCATGCTCAAGCCCCATACTTTCGTCGCCGCAGATGGCCGGGAAACCGCTACTGAAATGGGGGAATTCCAAGTCCCACAAGATCGGAATGACCCCGATGGTCGCCAACTGACATTGCGTTTTGTGCGCTTTAAGAGCACCAACCCTAACCCGGGCTCTCCCATTGTCTACCTTGCTGGTGGCCCCGGCGGATCGGGTATTAACGCGGCTAAGTACCGACGCTACGACCTCTTCCTGGCCCTGCGTTCCGTTGCTGACGTCATTGCCTTTGACCAGCGGGGGACCGGTCTTTCGGACGGCCCACCGAAATACCCAGGCTTCTGGAGTTTTGATCCCGCTACGCCCATGACACGGGCAGCCGTGCGGCCTATCGTCAAAAACGCGACCAGGGAAGCCGCCGCCTACTTCGCGGAAAATGGCGCCGACCTGGCTAGTTATAATAGCAACGCTAATGCAGACGATCTTAACGACCTACGCCGCGTCCTTGGAGCTGAGAAGCTAAGCCTTTGGAGCATTAGCTACGGCAGCCACCTGGCCCTGACGACGTTGAAACGCCACGAAAAGCACCTCGATCGCATGGTGCTGGCCGGCGTGGAAGGCTACGACCACACCGTCAAAATGCCCGCCGACCAACAAGCGCTCCTCACCACGATCGATCGTCTCCTCAAAGCTGATCCTAAAACCGCTAAAGTATTTCCGGATTTCCTCGGTGACGTGGCTAAATTGCTCGAACAGGTCGAAAAAGAGCCCGTCATGGTGACCGCTAAACACCCGGCTACCGGGGCAGACCTAAGCGTTGCCATTGGCAAACTTGAGCTCCAAATTCTCTTGGGCTGGTCGCTGCGGGGACCGGAATCCTTTCGTGATCTACCCTTAAAGATGCAGCAACTACTCGCCGGCGATTTCTCTTCCCTCGCCAATTATGCCTTGTATACCAAAATGGGAGACTTCCAGGGCATGTCTATGGGCATGGACCTCGCTTCGGGTATCTCCCCCGCTCGTCGTAAGCTGCTAGAAACCCAGGCTAAAACTACCCTCTTAGGCGATGCGATCAACTTCCCCTATCTCCATCAGTATGACGCCCTACCGCAGCTTGACGCTGGACCCGAGTTCCGCGCGCCCTACCCTTCCGACTTGCCCGTACTTTGCATCAGTGGAACCCTCGATGGTCGCACCCCTCCTGGTAATGCCAAGGAAACCCTGAAACACTTGTCAAACGGTCACCATCTGGTGATCGAAGGTGCGGGCCACAGCGATCCTTTATTTCTTTCCTCCCCGCACATACTCGAAGTTATGAAAGCCTTCTTTTCTGGTAAGACGGTAGCGGATGAGCGCATTGTGTTGCCGGAGGTGGAATGGGTGTTGCCGGAGGAGGAATAGCCACAAGGCCGTCTAATAGCACGAAGTGCTGCTAAAAGCGTCAGCGTCTATACTATCATAGCACAACCATTTTTTCCACCTAGATATCTTATGCATTAAACTACACCCTGCACTTTAAAAATACCGCTCCTTAATCGTCCGGTAACGCGTCCGCCCGAGGGGGATCGTGCGGCCATCTTCGAGTAGGAGCTGGTAACGACCACCGCCTTCGATGAGGATTTCCCGGCAGGCATTCATGTCGACGATGTAAGATTTATGGACCCTGGCAAAGTTGGGTGGCAGTAGTCGCTCCAGGCTTTCCAGGGTCTTTTCCGATAGTTCGGTGGCTAGTTCCTTATTGTTTTTAGGGCGCGGCCGCAGGTACAAAGTAGTGTAGACATCCGCTCCTTGGATAAACAAGATATCGGTAACGTGCACCAAAACAATTCGGCCCTGCTTGCGGATGGGTATTTTTTGCAGTGAATGCTCCACGTCCTGGCCGCTCCCCTGAAAACGGTCTAAAGCCTGCCGCAGGCGGGCTTCACTGAAGGGCTTAGGCACAAAGTCCAGCACCCCGTACTCAAAAGCCTCTAAGGCCCGATTCCCGTAGGCCGAAACTACGATTACGTCGCCAGCCTCCGCTAGGAGCTGACGCAATACGGTAAATCCGTCCTCTCCGTTCAGATTAAGGTCAAGAAAAAGAAGGTCTACCGGTTGGTGCTGCAAATAGTGTCGGGCAGCACTCACGCTGGGGGCAACCTGCAGGCTAGCAATCTGGTCGCCCAACATCTTTTTTAAGAGGCGCTCCAAGCGGCGGGCGACGCTGGCTTCGTCTTCGGTGATGAGGAGGTGCATTGATAAAGTATCTGGAAGAAGAAAGGTAAGGCTTCTTGCATCCACTCGGTGAGTACACGGAGTATTCATTGCTACATAAACCAGGGCATGCACCCGCGGCCGCGCAAAAATCATCGCAACTGCAACTTGTATATACAAGTTGCGCGCCCTACTTTAGCCACTAAAAGAACCCGATGCTAGACCTAGGATTTGTAAGTGCTATCCTCCCCGACAAACCGCTCGAAGCAGTGGTAGATTTCGCCGCAGAAAACGGCTTTCGTTGCCTAGAGCTGATGTGCTGGCCAAAAGGCAAAGCCGAGCGCCGCTACGCCGGCGTTACCCACATCGACCTCGGCGCCTTAAACGATGCGGCTGTCCGCTCCATCAACACGCTACTGAAAACAAAAGGGGTCTACTGTTCGGGCTTAGGTTACTACCCCAACCCGCTCGATCCCGATCCAGAAAAGGCTGCAGTGTACGTTGAACACATCAAAGAGATGATTCAGGCAGCCGCTAAACTTGGCATCCCAGTCGTAAACACCTTTGTGGGGCGAAATGCCGCTAAGTCGGTAGAATGGAATCTGGATAAATTCAAGGAAGTGTGGCCGGAGATTGTCCGGACGGCCGAGGCCCACGGGGTGAAAATCGGGATCGAGAACTGCCCGATGCTCTTCACCCGCGACGAGTGGCCCGGAGGTCATAACCTAGCTACTACGCCCGCCATCTGGGACCAACTATTTACCGCCATCCCCAGTGATTCTTTTGGTCTCAATTACGACCCTTCCCACCTAGTCTGGATGCAAATGGACGAGGTGCAACCCATCTATGATTATGCAGACAAGCTCTTCCATATTCACCTGAAGGACGTAAAGGTATACCGGGATAAGCTCAATCGGGTGGGGATTATGGCCTACCCGTTGGACTTTCACTCCCCTAAGTTACCGGGTCTGGGCGACGTGCGTTGGCGCGACTTTTTCTCCGCACTCACGAGCGTGCGTTATCGAGGCCCCGTCTGTATTGAGGTGGAGGACAAAGCCTTCGAAGGCTCGGAGGCGGACGTCCACCAGGCTCTACTGACCAGCCGTAACTACTTACGCCAATTCGTACCTCAGTGAGTAAGGCACCCCACTACAAAAAGCTGCACCAACTGCTGAAACAGCAGATTCTCGACGGTACCCACCAGAAGGGAAGTCTGATCCCCTCAGAAAACCAGCTAAGTAAAGCCTATGGCATTAATCGGATGACCGTCAGGAAAGCCCTCGACGCCCTGGTAAATGAAGGGCTGATCGAGAAGAAGCCTGGCAAGGGAAGTGTTGTCGTCCGCAATCGTAACTCCCTCGGGTTGCTTTCCTTCAAGGGCTTCTCCGAAGTAGTTGGCACTACCGCTCATCAATCTAGGTCCGTTTTCGTAACCGCCCCTAAGCTGGAAGCGTGGCCGAATCCCTTTTTCTACCATCTGACCGAAGCACAGCTACGGAATGGTTGTGTACACGTCGAGCGCCTACGGCTCGTCAACGACCAGCCGGTAATGCTAGAAGATACCTACGTAGAGAATGTAGGGCTAGAGGCCCTGGTTGCCGAGTCCTTCATCGATAATTCCCTCTTCAAGACCTTGCACTTACGGCACCAAATCGAAGTAACCAACCTGGAGCAGGACATTCGGGCGGTTGCTGCTCCGCCCACCATCGCCGAGCACTTACGAGTTACGGCAGGGGCTCCCTTACTGCACCTCTACCGGAGATACACTACTTCTCGAACCAAATTTTTCATTTACAGCTCCCTGTACTGCAATACGGAGCACTACACCATTGGTAATAACTTTTAAAAAGTATAAACAACATGGATGAAGTAAAAGCATTAGCCAAAATGATCGATCACTCTCTGTTGCATCCGACCATGACGGAGGAAGACCTACGCAAAGGCTGCGCCATCGCCAAAGCCTACGATGTGGCTTCGGTCTGCATCAAACCCTACGCGGTGAAGTTGGCCGTCGAAGAGCTGGCGGGATCAGACGTACTAGTTGGCACCGTTGTCGGCTTTCCCCACGGCAACTCCACCACCGAGATCAAAGTGGCCGAGACGGTACGCGCCTGTCAGGACGGGGCTAAAGAGATCGATATGGTCATCAATACTGGTAAAGCCCTGGGCGGCGACTGGGCGTACGTGAAGAACGAAATCGAGGCCATCTGCCAAGCTACCCATCAGGACGGGGCCATCCTCAAGGTAATTTTCGAAAACGACTTCCTGCCCGACGACGCCACGAAGATCAAACTCTGTGACATCTGCTCGGAAGTAGGCGCTGATTTCGTCAAAACCTCCACCGGCTACGGTTTCGTAAAGGGCGAAGACGGAAAGTACAGTTACGAGGGCGCTACCCACCCCGACCTCAAGCTTATGCGGGAACACAGCAAGCCAGCACTACAAGTCAAAGCTGCCGGAGGCGTTCGCACCCTCAAAGACTTACTGGCGGTAAAAGCCCTGGGCGTGACCCGCGTGGGTGCTACTGCTACGATCGCCATGCTGGAAGAAGCGAAGAAGATGTATGGCCTGGAAGCGGGGAATATGAAAGCGCAGGAGGATGTCTCAGGGTATTGATTAGCTCGCCTTTTCTGCTTTTTCGTTCCGATGGCTAAAATTCAGTCAAAATTCGCGCCTATTTTGGGAGGATAAATACTTGGAATTTGTGGCTACTTACGACAGCTCCATCTTTTTCTTGGCAAAAGAAGGCCCCGGCGGGGTTGTTAGTGGGTAAATCTAAACACCCTTAATCTGACGGTTTCGATTTAAGGCACATCCCATTAGACAACAACATAAAAATCGTTTAGCTTCTAAAGTTAAAAGGAACTCCCTTAAACTAAATTAAGTATACCATGAAAACACTAAAAATCGGTATTGCCGGCATGGGCTTCATCGGACCAGCGCACCTGGAAGCACTCCGCAGAATTCCTAATTTAGAAGTCGTGGCTATATGTCATCCGGGGCAAGAAAAGGCAGCAGCGAAAGCCAGGTCACTCGGTGTGGCGAAATACTATACCGAGTACGATGAGCTGCTCAGCCACGATGCGTTGGACTGTGTCCACATCTGCACCCCCAACCATTTGCACTACGCGATGGCCAAAAAAGCCTTGCTGGCGGGTATCCACGTGGTGTGCGAAAAGCCGCTGGCGACTACGATTACGGAGGCCGAAGAGTTGGTTACTTTAGCTGAAAAGAAAGGGCTCGTCAATGCCGTTCATTTCAACATTCGGTATTACCCCCTGGTACGGCACATGAAGCAGCTCTGCGCTACGGGTACGGTAGGTCAGATTTATTCGATTATCGGCTCCTACTTACAGGACTGGCTGTTTTACCAGACCGACTACAATTGGCGGCTGGAACCGGAACTCTCCGGCGAATCCAGGGCCGTAGCGGATATCGGTAGTCATTTGATCGACTTACTGGAATACATTACCGGCCTCAGCATTACGGCGGTTTTTGCCGACATGAATACGGTGCATAAAACCAGGAAGAAGCCCTTGAAATCTATCGAAACCTACTCGGGAAAAATGCTGCAACCCGAAGACTATGCCGATGTGCCCATTACGACCGAAGACTACGCTTCCATCCTCCTCCGCTTCGACAACGGCAATTCCGGAGTAGCGACCGTCAGCCAAGTATCCGCTGGCCGCAAGAACCAGTTGTCGCTGGAAATCGCGGGCGCGAAGCAAAATATGAAATGGAATTCCGAAGCTCCCAACGAACTCTGGATCGGCCACCGGGACGTCCCCAACCAGCTGCTGCTGCGCGACCCTGCTTTAATGGCGGACTCCGCCACTCAGATCGCGGCGCTCCCGGGCGGTCACAATGAAGGCTTTGCGGATACTTCAAAGCAGTTATTTCAGGAAGTCTACGACGCCATCAGGGCCGGCGGCCAGCCGGCCGCCCCAACCTTTCCCACCTTCGCCGATGGGCTCCGGGAATTGGTGCTGTGTGAGCGGATACTGGAAAGTAATAAGGAACAGCGGTGGGTGGAGGTGGAGTAGGGTTCGGCAAAATGCCATCACGATTACGATCAATTAAGGCAAAATCGTTATCAAGGTTGCCTAACCAAGCTCCTGTCTCCATATCCTCATCGTCATTGCGCCACTTAATGAGAATACCATTTTTGGTATTATACCACAAAACGTCCGGGTTTTCTTCGCCATCAAATTCAAAGCGCTCGGCTTGTTTTTGCTATCTGGCATGGGAAGCAAGAAATAAATACTTATCGGTTTAGCTCACTTTGTAAGCGTTCAATGATGCCAAACACGACGGGTTCTTTCACCATTAATACCGACTTCATCCGGTTACGGAAATATTCGCCCTCCTTAGCATCCTTGATGGTAGCTAAAATTATTAACAAGGTTTTATTGGTTTCTGGGTAATCAACAATCATGTGATGAATTTTACGACCTATTGCAACAGCTGCGTACCAGGTCATTTCAAATTCCTCCCCTGCTAAGCTGTAGAGGTCAGCAAAACCAGGATTAAGGTCAAGTACATCAACCATGGCATCGAAGTAAGAATCGAAAATCAAAGAAATATCCGTGACATGTTTCAGAGCGACCGAGCTTGGGGTACGATCCTTCCATGCCACTAACTATAGCCTGTACAGCCCATATGGCATATCATGAAAGTTCCAGACGAAACAGGCTACGGAAAACATCCGTCGCCATCACCTCCCGCTTATTATCCCTGAAACGGTCCTCTCCGCGAAAGCGCAGCAGGCCGTAGAAGCTCAACGAGCGGTTAAGAAAGCGAGTCGTGAACGCATTTCCAACTTGATTTTCAGGCGTGGCGTAGCTGACGGGCGCAAAGCTTTCCACGAGTATAGGAAAGGCCCGCAGCATCGCCTTAGGGTACGAAGCCGTTGGTTTCCAATCTTTACCTTCTTTTAGCAGCAGTACCAACACAAATCCGAAAAAGTGTTGCAGGGTACCATCGTCTTTGTAACCATCGAAGTAACCGAGATTGAAGCCCCTAAAGTGCTGTAAAAAGAGTTGTTCTAACATATCCTGACGAGAGCCGGCAAGGGCTTTTTTACCCCTAGCGGTGAGGCTGAGTTTACCGTTTCGTTTTTTGGTCCACCGCAAGAAATAAAGCAAGTTTTTCAGGGTAGTCGCAGCGTAAAAATCATCTTCCGAGCCGAGTTTCGTGATGCCCTTATCGAGATCGAATTGCGGAATGAGCCCCGTGGCGTACCACTCCTTGGCAATTTTGGCCGGCAGGTTGCCCTTAGCGGTTAGCTTTATTTCCTTGGTGGACAGGCGCTGCAGCAAGTCGGTGGCAAAAAAGAGCAAGGGTACCTGATCGAGTACTTCCCGTGAAATCCCCTTTTGCCACTGAAGGACACACCCATCGGTAAAAGGCCGATTATTGAGGTGATGCACCTGGAGGGGGCTGAGGCCAACAAAATCTGGGTCAGGAGCCTGGTTGCGGGCTTCCATAATGGCCCGAAGTTGACGGTTAAGCTCATTCATTTCGTCATCGCTCATGAAGATTATTTTGGGCGCGAACGCAGGTGCAAAAAAAGACAATAGAGCAGAGATGGGGAGTCTTACTTTCCGATCTTAAAAATAAGCTTCTAATTAATAACGTGAATCAAGAGCTAAATCAGACTGGATTGACCAAGTTTCATGCCCTCGACAAGCTCAGGCACCGGTCT
>JBCDGT010000014.1:0-12346 GCA_038750915.1 Bacteroidota bacterium | reverse complement strand
GTTTCCCCCCGATGCCACCAAAAATGGAAAAGTCTATTCCATCGGACTGCGCCGCTCGTAAATTACTGGGCAGCAAGGCCGGATCAAGTTCCGGCACTAGGGCCAATACGATAATGACTTGTTCGGCGGGGCTTAATTCCAGCGCATTGATGGTCCTTGAAAAAGGAGAATTATCCTCAAACTTAGGAAGTGGTGGGATAGCCACCTCTTTTTGCTTAAAATACTGATGCAATCGTGCGTTCAGCAATTGGGATAAATACTCCAGGGTTATTTTCAGGCTGTCCGCCTGCTCTCCATCATTACTCATACGTTCGCTTGGTAAAGCTTCTTTCCAAAAGGGTCTTCCTGTGGTGAAAGTAAGTGAAAAGAAAATTGCGGAGCGCCTAATTCGTCAGCAGAAAAGCCTTCAATCCCCGCTGCGTTTACTAAAGCAGGTTCCTCGCGGTCTAAATCATCCACCTTGTCGAAAGCGATAATTTTGAATGCTGTCTCCTCCTCCGGCCTCAGCCACCACCTTTCGCCCAACAAAAAAGCCTGCTCTGGAGGATTCTGCGAAGAACAGTAAGCTGCCATTAGACTCCCCCCCTCCGGGTGTGGATAAGCTTCCAAGAAGAACAAATGGCGAGGTCTATTCGCTGCTGGGACCAAGGCATACATCTGTTGTTCAAAGTCAGATAGTGGTCCCAGACGAGGAGCCAGATGGAAACGTATGGCTTCGGATGCGGAGAACGCGATTAACTCTTGGTATAATTGGTTGTAACGCTCTTCTTCCGGTTCTCGGTAGGCGTCTAAAGCTTGGCACTCAAGGGAAAAAAGCTCCTTGATAAAGCTTACTGCTTCCTGAAATTCCTCCTTATTTGTCATTACTATTATTTATAAAACGGCCGCTAACCACTTATCCCGTTCAGGTGTATCGGCTTGCACCAGCCCAATCGGATTACCATCAGCGTAAACAATCCCCCGATAAGCAACAACCTCACAAACACGGGGATCTTGTTTTCCACTCAATACTTGTCTTGCTTTCTCAGCGCGCCCAGCTTTATCTTCTTCACTGAGACCTTGCGTTGCCGTGGGGCTAATCGTGGCCAAAGCGGCGATAACGGGATCATCCGCCAAGGGACGCCAGTGGGCATTGACCTGCAAATCGAAGGTAACCACTTTATCTGCGTACGCCAATTGCAAAGCCCTAATCTGATTCCGGATACTATCCTCTGCGTTCGCCATCACTACCTGGTTGTAATGGGCAGAAGTAAGGACTAAATTCAAGGCCTGCTTATAACCTGACCCCATGAATTGATCCGCCAGCAAGTGGGCACTGTTAAGGACAACGTCACCGGTTGTCGTTTCGTCGTTCAACTGTCCGGAAGGGATGGTATAGCCCCGCGTACCGGGCACCTTTATGGCAAGTCTACGGCCTTGCGTAGTTTGCATCACCAGGCTCGCATCGATGAAAGAGACCCCAATGGTAGCCGTGAAGTCCGTTGGGCCACCGTTATTCACGGAGTCTTCACCATAGTCATAGGTCACCACCAAGCTACCATTCTCAATTTTAGCTTCAATATTTTCGGGTTTATAGTCACTGTGGGTACTAAAGCCTTCCAGGCTTTTTTCAAAATAAGCTTTAGTTGCGGCAATAGCTGGCCCTAAGCTCCCTCCACTAAAGAGCAAAGATTGCAACTCCCTTAAAGCCGTCTGTTGGGCGGCACGAGAGCCTCCCTCTGCTTCCGGAAAAGAGTCACTACCGTGCAGTACTGCTCTTCGATTACCGGCGTATTCATCACGGCTTTTTTTCCGCAAGAGCCGTTCCTCCGTTTTATCCTCCCGGGCCATGACCACTGGCAGTGCTTGGTCCAAACCTGCCAGGAAAACGCTACTGTAATTCCGCTGTTGAAAACTACCGGTACTCGATGGAGTTCCTAGGGGTTGTCGATGTAGGGGTTCTACTCCTCCTGCCGCCGTGAGCAGGCCCTTAACGCCCGCCCAATTAGGCGCATCCAGATAGTGTTGCTCCCGCTCCGTTACTTCGGTCGTTGCATCAGCTTGAGCCGTACTATCTACCTGCGCTAACTCATCACGGTACTTTAGTAAAATCGACTCTTCTCCAAACAGCTCGAATAAGCGCGTCAATACTGGCACTAACTCCTGTTCCTTTGCCTCCACTTGGTCATCCTCCCGGCCAGCGGCAGCCTTCTTTTCCGGGTTGGTTGGATCCGCTTCGGCTTCATTAATGGCCAGGTTAGCCTGCTCCGCTTCGGTAAGCGTTATTCCGAGTAAGCTACTGGCTTGCCCAAGCAAGCGCCGAATCTCATTCCGATTATCCGCGGGCCTTTCGTTGACTTTCCCCGTCCATTCACGAATCTTTGCCTCTAATTTGGTTGGTGTACTGGCCACCATAACGTCGAGCCCCTCACTAATCCAAAGGCGATGCCCTTCCCCGTCGGCAGAAAACGAAATACTTTTTCCTACTTCATCATCGGCAAGTGCTCCGTCATCGTCGCCGCCGCCGCCAATACCTAAGCTGGCTAACAGTCCCCTAGCGCGCTCTACCAGAAAGCCAATGGCCGTATCGATGGCCCCCAGCACCATTTCTTGGAAACCACCCACGACCTCGGCAATCTTCTCTGGAAGGTCGCCAAGCCCCAGAAAGCCGGCGATAAAGTCAATTACCGGTACCAGCATCCCCGCCAGCGCCCGCTCCGTTTTCTCCGCCATCCCAGCAATATTACCGGCAATAATGTCCGCAACACCATTTACCACCGTCTCCACCAGCTGAAAAATACGAGCGGCGTTTTCGAAAACCCACTTAAGCACTTTGTAAATCGCCTCAATTACTTGGAGTACGGCTCCTACGGGGTTAAACAGTCCAATAATCCGCACCGTAGCTATGGCAACGATTTGCTCTACCATATAGGCCACCGCGGCCTCGATGATGGTATTCATGATCGTCATTGGGTCTAACCGTTCCTTGATCATCTCGAAGATGCCACCCGGTCCCTGCTCGATCAGCAGTGTCAGTAGTTCGTAGGCCTTTTCGATCAGCTCTACGTTTTGCTCCCCGATATGCCGCACCAGAATGGCCCGGATATTGGGCCAGGTGATGCCCATGATTTGGAGAAAAAAGGTAATGATACTCTTCAGGGAGGTATCCTCCGGTAGCTGCACCCCCACCGTACCCATCGCCGAGAACAGCCAGTTGATGAAGCCCGAAAGAAGGTGGCTAAAAAAGTTATCGAAGAAGTTCGTAAAGCCTAAATGTAGGGCTGAAAGCAGGTTATTCCCGAAGTTCATCGGGTCGTCGGCAATATCTGCGGCTACCTGTTCGATCCGGGCCAGTAAGGCCCAAAAGGCACCGGGCGCAATACCCACCAACGTTAATAGACCATTGATGATGGCGCGCACGGGGTCATCGAGAAAAGCATTAACGGCATCGGCCACTTTCTGGATCAGTCCCTTCGCCGCTTCACGCAGTGCATCGATTCTTTCGCGGGCTTCCTGTACCGCAGCTCCTGCCTGACTCACGAGGTCCTGGGTGAAGTTCCGCTGGGTATCGTGCACGTTGTCCCGCATACCTTGCAGGCGGCCGGCAAAGCCTTCCTGTTGCTCACTGGCCCAGCCCTGGAGGCTTTCGGGCAACTTACTAAACACGTCGGCAATGTCTCGCTCCGCATTGTCAATCAGCTCTTCACAGGCGATTACAATGCCATTAACGTAGGTGGAAACGGAGCGAATTAGGGTGCAAATATCCCGGCCGAAAGTTCGCTCAGCGCGGGTGTAAATACGGGTGATGCTGCTGGGCAGACCGGTTACATCGTCCCAGATAGAAACGATGGCACCGCCAATTCCCTCGTGGCGTTCGTCCACCATCCGCTTGGCCTCCTGAAGCTCGTCATCAAAGGCCGTAACGATCCGTTCTTTACCAGTACTCCAACGCTCCATCGCGGTAGAGACCATGGGGCGCAGCAAGTCGTTAACCGCGTCTTGGGCCGTAGTAAAGATGGTATCCGCCGCAGCGGCAGCCGCAACCCGTTGCTCTTCTTCGGAGCTAGCCATGGCGATCTGCTGGGCGTAAGTATCATCTACCGTACCCGCCCGACTGGCCTCCAAAGCCGCAATGGCCCGCCCTTCAACCTCGCGCATCGCCTGTTGGCTGGCGGCAATGGCTTCCGTTTGTTGACGCAACACTTCTCCCGGTGCTTCAGCGGCAGCTTGCTCGAGTTCACCCAGCCCCCCATGGGCCTCTGCTACCGGCCCCTGATCGATGAGTTTTACGTGGTCCTTATTCAGACCTGCCTGATCTACCTGGGCCGCTGTAGCATCGTAGTCGGCCGTCAGACTGAGGTCTTCCGGCGTGGCTTCCGGTGGCGTCGAACGCGCCGCATTCACGGGCGGACTAGCTACACTCCTAGGCGTTTCCGGCAGGGGAGCACTGATCTGTTCCGGCGTTCCAGTAGGCGTAGTATTTACCGAATCGTATTCTCCCGCCACCCGCGTTGAGTCTTCACTGATGTCGGAGTTAAGCTCATTACCCACGGCCTGAGCTTCCGCCTCGGGGTCGGTTCGGCGCAAGCTCGCTTCGTCGGGCGGTCGCTTATTCTCAATGGCGTCCTGAATGTCGGCACAGAGCTCTTCGATGGCAGGGCTGGGAGCAGGTTGCTCCCGTAGGGTAGTGGCCAGCGCACCGGCGGCGCGGGCGGCAGTTTCCGCCTCGGGTTCCTGCACGTTGGCGCGAGCGGCCTGGGTATTATCGCTGGCTGGGGGCAAAGCACTGTTGGCACTGCCCACTCCCCCCATGGCATTAGTCGCCCGACGTGCACGCGAACGGGTACGCGATTCTAGGTCTTCGGGCGGAGGCGGGATGATGAGCTCCACTTCCATTCGTGGCGGAGGGGTAACGGCCAATTCCGCTGCCGCAGTAGCCTCCTCTCCGGCTACTTGTGGTACTGCTTCCGTTTCTGGGGGCGCTACCGTGGCGGCGGGCGGTTGGTTTTCCGCAAGCGTTTGCTGATCGGGCAAGGCATTTTGGGGCGCGGCCGCAGGTGCAAGACTCGGTGGAGGAGCAAGGGGGGAGGGCAACAGACTGTTCGGCCCACCGGCGGCGGGCAGTAGTGGCCGGCGTTGCCGCGGCGGTGGGCTGGGGGGCCGTCGCCGTCGTGCCCGACTGCGCTCCCTCACACCCAGTCTACTTTCAGCAGATGGTTCATCCAGGGTGTTTTCACCAGAGAAAGGTTCCAAGGGAGACGATCAAGGAGGAGATCGTGGGGGCGTTGCTCGACGGTGAGCCGCCAGCTTTCACCGGTACGCGACAATTTACTTGGTCGTTGCAAGAAACCTTCGCGCAGGCCGGCAATACTTGTCCCTTTTAAGGCAGTCCAGTGGCCAATTATTCCGACCAGCAATTCATCAGCGGCCTCTCTGTCTTCTTCGCTAAGTTGGTGTGCGGGCAGTAATAATTCCTCTGGTTCAAGGCCAAGTAGCAGCTTCGTTAAGGCTACATCCCATTCTTCCACCTCCGTATCACCAAAGACGGTGTAGTGGAGTAGTGTGGCCGCACGGCCCAGTGAATTGGCGTCGTTTTTCCGAACGCTGCAAGCCACTGTTTCGAGTAGGTGACCCAGATAGGGGTGTAGTAAAACAATGCCCGCATTGGGGGGGTAAAAACTAGCTTCTTCCTCCAGTGATAGTGCTGCGGGTTCAGCCATTACGAGCCCTTGTGACTGCTCCGCAAGCGAACCAAAGGCAGTGGGCTTGGCGGGCAGGTAACCGGCTACTTGCAGGTATTCCGACCATACCACAGGATCAGTAGTAACTGGTTCTACGGTGGTTCGCACCACCCCTCCTACGTCGCTTACCAGCGTCAACAGTGCTGACCAACACTGCTCCAAAAACGCTCTTGGTACCCGCGCGCCGCGCCCTAAAAAAACGCTTAGGTCGACACGCCGTCTTGGCAGTAGGCTTCGTAATTCAGCCACACTGGCCGTTGCTAACCATTCGCTTAAAGCCTCCCGAAATAAGACTGGGTCGGCGTAGCGTCCACGTAGGTTTCCGTTACGGAGGTAATAGCGCAGGGCCAGGAGAAAAAGACCGCCGTTCTTCGTCTTTTGCTCGGACGAAGTAACGGCGGTTCTAATGGCGTTAGCGAAAAATGTTTCGAGTCGGTGGCCGAAGCCTTCCGTTAGTTTTTCCAGGTCACTTACCTCAATGGTCACTTCTAGGCGAGGGATCACGATATCTTCCCCGTCCGCTGCCGCCAGGTCCATTTGCCGCTCGATGACGGGTAGAATCACGGATTCTTGTAAATCACGCAGGCGGCCGTACCACCCACCCGCTTGGGCGGGAAGTAGTCCTGGGGCTTCCAGGATCAGCTGCTGTCGCTCAATATGATGGTGGCCGCTCACTGACTAAACCGGCTAGTGGCAGTATCGAAGCAACCTACGACGGGGTCTACCATGAGTACTTGCACGACCGTAGTGGTGCCATCGAAGGCAAAGTCAACGTCTACCGATTCCTTAGTGGCCAGGCCCGGCTCACCGAGTTGAACATCCCACCAGAAACTAACCCTGTTCGTCAGTTCGGTCTGGGCAAGGAATGTCGTCCCGTCTCGGCTAATGTCGACTTTCACTTCGCTTTCACAAACGGGCTTGGGTTCCACATTTTCGTCGCAGCGGTCGATCTGGAAGCGCTCAAAGGAGGGGAATTGCTCGTTATCGGAGGATAGTACTCGCCCGTTCTCGTAGACCAGTTGTCGTTCTCGCTCTACTTTGATACCGTTGCTCTCATCCGTTTCAATGTACTTAACGGATACGACCATCTGGAAGCCATGGCAATCGAAGTTTTCAATCACTAAACGGTTAAAATTCCTCGCCGCGGAAGTCGATACCGTGATGGCTCGTTCCCCGTCTGGTAGTCCAGAATTCGCGTTAATCGCTACGTCAACGGTTTTCATGATGTTATTGACGATCACCCCCATGGCGCTCGTGTAGGTAGAAGAGGTCAGTGCACCGGCACGCTCAAAATTAACCCTGATGTTACGGTTAAGGCTAGCTAAGTCCTGACTCGTCAAAGCTAATCGCTGGCCACTTTCTAAGCGTAGTTCGAAAGACTTCAGCTCAAAATCAAAACCTTGATAACTGATCGCCTGCGTAGCTGGCTTTTGGGCCCACATCGGGTAACTGGCCCGGGTAGCAATGCCACCGCAAGGTAGGCCGCAGTCACTGCCGCCGGGGCTGCAGGTATGAGCGTTAATTTGTACTTCCTGCAAGCAGGCTTCGCCGAAACCATCTTGGATTTCCAGCACGAAGGCTTGCCCACTCGCAATGCCACTTACCAAGCCAACCTGCCCTTCGGTCACCGTTCGGGTTGTCCCCACCGGATCAATGAAACGATAAGGTGGGCGGCCACCTTCTACGATGAATTCGTGGGAGAAAGTTTCGTTGTTTTCCGCGCAGATGGGTTCCCCGACGAGTTCGATGCGCAGTTCAGGGAGTAGGCTAATCGTTAGTGATGTTCGTTGATCAACACTATCCAGTACGAAAAGAGTAAGCCCATCCGCTAATTGGATAGCATCCTCAGGTAATGGCTGTCGATTACCCGCAGCATCTTCAACGAAATACGGAGCAGTTCCGCCAGTAACCGCTAAGTTTATTGGAGCAAGTTGTACGGGGGTACCGTCAGGAAGCTTCGTCGAAAAAGTACATCCTTCCTGTACCGAACGGGCCACCAGTTGCTCTACGGGAGGAGCCGGCGGCTCCGGCGGGAAGATATGAATCGGGGCACCCCGACCACAACAACGATAAGGAAGATAAAAGTCGGCAATCACCGTTCCTTCATCAATACCTTCAATCGGTGTTTCTTCGTTCCCAGGCGGCTCGGCCGTCAGGTCAAGTTCCAAGAAACGGTCTTCGCGGGTCACCAGGATTTCCCTGGTGCCAAACCCAACGTAACTCGCCCGCAAGCGAACCGGCAGCTGATTGACCACCAAACTAAAGCGCCCATCTATATCCGTCGCAACACCCGAAGCGGAGCCTACCACAACGACACTGACACCAATGAGGGTTTCGCCATCAGCAATTATCCGGCCGGTAAGACGGAAGCGGCCAGTTTGCGGACGGGTCTGGTCTTCAGACTCTTCTCCGTGATAAACGAGGATAAAGGTGCCGCCGAGTTCAGTACCCGCCTTGAATTGTAAGCCCGGATGTTCTTGTTGAAAGCCGCTGAATAGCTGTCGCCGCAGGATCTCCTCGCGCCGCTCCTCGTACTGGGCGTAAAGTGCCCGCAGAGCATCCAGGTCACCAGCCGTGATTAACTCATCGAACTGGTCGGATAGTTCTTCCAGGTCTACTCGTGCGCTGGTGTTCGCTCCGCCCGCTTCGGCATCATTGAGGCCAATAGCGCCGAGACGGCCCAGGAAACGGCCTCCGCCCTGTAGGTTCGCCAGCGCAGTTTCCGCAGTGTCAAAATCAAGGTTACGCAGCTCGGCGCTAAAATTGTTTTCCAGGCGGACGAGCGTATGGATCGTCAGCAAATGCCAGAAGTAATTGAAGTCCAAGCCCGTCGTGAAGGGCGCAGCAGCAGTGTGCTGATTGTAATTGGCTTCGTAAAATTCCCCAACGGTACCGCGCAAGTAACGATACCCCGTCAGTCGCCGTAGTAAAGGGGCTTGCGGTAAGGCGACGGCTGTCGCCGGTTGAGCTTGGCGGTCGCGCCCTAAAATCTTGGTATCATAGAAGCGCACCGCAACCTCCGCCAAGCGGCCTAGCAACCGCGCCCGCCAAGTAGCATACTGGGCCTCCAGCTCCGCGAAATGGAGATCATAGTCCTGTATTTCCAGTCCGTCCGTGAGGGTCCCCGTACGTAGGGCGACAACGTCAATGGGCAGGCGGAATTCATTCACTTGCCGGCGAACCTCCGCCAGCGCGGCCAGGTAATTCTGCCCAACTGCCCCTTCAATTCGCAGGAAGTTGCGCGGCTCCAGATCGTAGAAGAGCGGGCGGCGCACGAAGTCATCCGTAGCGTTCCAACTCAGGGCATCGAATCCGAAGTTTTCCCCTTCCCTCCCCTTGCGAGTAAGTTGGTAGTTCCAAAGGGCCAATAGGTCCCGTGGATCGTAGTAGTACGGTAATGCCTTCAAGGATAAAGGCTTACCGAGGAACGACGGGGTAATGCGAATAGGCCGGCGTAAAGTAGGCCGGCGCGCTGGCACGAAAACCGCCTCGGCTAAGACGGCAAAGCGGTTCTCTAGGTTCAGGGTAGCTAGCTCGAAGTTCCGCGCGAAACCAGCATTGTGACTAAAAGCGGCTTCATTACGGAGGAAACGGTTGTTGGAAGCGGTGACCCCGCGCACGCGGCGAAGGTTTCCCGTAACCACCGTCGCCTCGTTCAACTCCGCTACGTTCGTATTTGCAGTAATGCTGCCAGGCCCACTAATGTTGGTCGGCACCGGAAGTTCCGTAGGGCCAACGAGGGCGACCAAGCGGTCAAAAAGAGACGCCAACTCCCGCCTACTTTCCGCCTGTCGGTTTTGTACCGGTGAGCTTACCCAGAGGTGGCGCAACTCATCCGAAAGGCCTTCGGAGGTAAAGTGGTGGAGCACTAAATGACGAGGGAAGATGCGATCATCCGGGCAACAAAGACTGAAAAGTTCTTCCGCCTTCGCCCGCAGCTCTTCGTAGGCATGGAGGATGGTCACCAAGTGATCAAAATAATACTGGTAGGCCATCACTTCTGGTCCGTCCAACAGACGCCCGTCGTGGAGAAAGGTCATACTCGTCAACCTACTCGCGAAGGGGTTGCTAGGGTAGTCGCTCAGTAACGGGGCCAAACTGGTGTAAGCCTGATCCAAGGCAGCCTGTACCCTAGCCAGGAAAGCTGCGGAGAGAACCCCTTGGTAGGTTTCGAAAAGCTGTCGCGTAGTCGTCGGCTGACTGTTCCCAACGTCAAAACGGGGTGCACGTACGGTAGGCAAGCCCAGGCGAGCCGCCTGGCTTTGGTAAAGGGAGTAGTAAGTGGCTACCCCAGTATTATTAGCCGCCAGTACCCGCCGAATTTCTTCTAGGTCACCTCTACGCACTAGCACTGGTTTAACGGCAGTTTCTACCGTCCGGCCCTTGTCGTCGCAGTTGTTCGGCGTGCAATTCCGGTTATCCATCACCTGGCACTCAAAGAGTAAAATCAGCACCTTCTCATCTCCCTCTCCTTCGGCCTGATCTTCCCCAATTAAAAATCCTCGGTTGAGTTCCCGGGCGTCGGGATCATCGTTCCGATCCGTAGTCAACGCCCACATCGGGTAGGTGCCCGATCCGTCCGGCAGATCGAAAAAAGTATAATCGATATCTTCTGGGAGTTCGTAGGGGGTAAAAAACTCTAAGGCCTCATCTTCATCCCAGATTACCAGGTGGCCGGCCGAAGTAACTCCACAACCCCGGCTGATCGTCAGCCCGGTGCCATTAGCATTTAGTTCGGCCTCCAGTCCACAGACTATGCCAATGCCGATTAAATGAGTACGAGTCAATCTTTCCTGTTCCCCGAGGTAATCGAATAATTGGTTCAGGTGACTGCTACTCAGTACCTGGTTGGGGGCAAATTGCGGATAAGCGGTGAAGATGGGTTGCATGGTGGGATTAGATTATAGCGTTCCGAGGGTGGTTTGATCGAGGCGGACGGGTTGGTCCTCATCGCCATCGTCACAGTCATGAAGGGTAGCTTGGGGGTAAGCACTTCGTAGTTGGCCGAAGACCAGCAGCAAGCGGTGGAGCCGGAAACTCACCTCCAGCCAGTCGGTGTAAAAGGGCGTAAGCAAGTCGCGTAGCTCGGCTAGGAAAGCAGGGTTAGGCAGGCCAAAAGCTGTAAATAGAACCGGGTCATTTTGCTGAATCAGGTTCAGGTTCGCCAGGAAGGCGGGCCAAACTTCATCCGCCCAGTCAGCGGCCGTAGTAGCGGGTAACTCTTCCTCATTTTCAGTAATATCCGCTAGGTATTGGCGGTAGTTCTCCCCGAAATAACCGAGAAGTAGTCGCACGGTACTTAGGTCCGCCGCGGGCGGTAAAAGATCAAGCACCGCAGCTTCTAACTCATCGTTGATTGGTGTCCAATCAAAATTTTTATTCAACTCCAGGTAGCGGCAGTAGACGGCCTCGAAGCGACTCAATTGGCGGGCCAGTTCATCCGGCGGCGGGCAGAGGCAGGCTTCGTCCAGTGCTTCCAGCTCCTCAGGGGTGTACTCATCCCGAGCTTTTTCGTCACTGATCCAACAGAGTTTCGGAAGGAGATGGACGGGCGTTTCTCGGCGGATCGTCCGCTCGGCGTAGCGCCGCAGATCAATATCCTCGCTAAAGGGCCGGGCGTTAGCCGGCAGTACGTAGGTAAGTCGGAAGGAATAGGGATCTTCCATCCCCCGGTGCTCGCAATCTTCGGAGAGGCAAACTGACATTAGGGCATCTCCCGGAAATTTCGGTCGCAGTAGTATGTGCTCCACCACGTAGAGACGTTCCCGCTCTAGGGCAGTAGCAATGAAGGCTTCTACTTCAGCCGCGGTACGGCCAGCCGTCAGTTCAGCAAGCGCCTCTCCTTTGCTGTCGTGAATCTCGAGGGTGCCGCCATTATCTACGTAATTTGCGGTGTCGGTAGCTTGCTCGATCACTTCCCGAATTGTTGCCCACGCAAGGTTTTCGGCAGCTTCCGCCGTATCCCCAAATATTCCCGTAGGATCTCCTGGCTGGCCAGTAGGGCGGCGGAGCGCAGGTGCTATGGTGAGTAGCGGGCCGTCTTCGGCCGTCATCCTGAAAGTGGTGCGCCAGGCCGTTTCCGTCTGCTCCGTTTCCAGAGAGAAATAAGAACGGACGTCCTCTAAACCCAGTAAGCGACGAATACGCTCGCCTAGTCCCGAACGGTTGCGGTAAGTACAGACGCCGTCTGCGCGAAGATAGTTGATACCCGTTCCTCGCCTACCGCTGATTTCGGGATAGAAACGCAGGAAGCGGATTTTATCTTTAATGAGCTTTTCCGCTCCGAAGGCCCGGCGGGTCTCCTGGTCGTGGATGAGTAAAGTGTAATTCGTAATGGATTCCCCAAAGCGCGCTAACAAGTGATCGAGAAAGCGATTACGACGGTCAGCGAAGACTTCTCCCGGTTCTAATAACTCGGCCAGCACCTGCGGCAGCGCCCCTAAAGTCAGTGGATCTTCTAAGTGTTCGAGAGGGTCCCCTGCCCCAGTTAGTGAAACGGAAGGGTAGGTGGACGATACTGACTCATCAGTAGAGAATAAATCCCCAGGCTCGGCAGTTGGCCGGCTACTTGCTGCCCTTTGAATTCATTACCGCGCAAACGGCCGAGCAACTGAACCGTTTTGGGG
>JBCDGT010000013.1:0-12363 GCA_038750915.1 Bacteroidota bacterium | reverse complement strand
TCCCTCGATGAGCTGTGTTTTGGGAAACCGGCTGCTGAGTTGTTGTAATTCAGGGGCCAAACTTGAGGGAGAAATCCGCTGACTTCTCCTCCGGGTTTGCTTCGTCCACCACCAGTGCCAACCGAACTGTAGTAGTAACAATAGTACCCCTAGTGCCCAAATAGCGTAAATCCAGGGAAACATTCCTTCTTCTGGTTTTACGGTGTAATGATTCGGGGGCTCGTTCACTTCTCCCTTAGACGAGGCCTGATTCATTACTATATGACCGGAAGCATTAATTGGCAAGACCTCAACAGATGCGGAGGTGTGCTTGCTAGCCACAAATTCCTTTGGGACTTCCCACTGCCAATTCGGCATTGTTAAAACCCCTATTCCCAATAAGAGGGAACAAATAACTCCGCACCTAAGGACGCTGGAACGCAAGCGGGCGGATTGCCTCCGCAGTAACCACAACAGCCCTATAAAAGCTAAGAAAAGCAGGGTGGACTTGAGGCTGATTTCGATAAATAAACTCATCGTTTCAATTTTTCGGGGGCTTATTACGCGCTTGTGCCTCTTTCACTAAACGAGCCAGTTCTTCTAACTCTTCGGGAGGTAGATCTGCTTCAGGGTCGCTGATGAACGTAGCTACCGCTTCAGTAAGGGAACCACCAAAAAAAGTCTTTATGACCTGGCGCAGGCTACGCGGACGAATATTCTCCCGAGTGGGGGCTGGAAAGTACACGAACTCTCGTCCCCGTTTTACGTGTTGCAAATACCCTTTTTCTTCCAGTATTCGCAGGATGGTCCTGATCGTTGCGTTACTCGGCGCATCAGTGAGTACTTTCGCCAGCTGGCGCGCCGACATTTCACCGTGCCGGAAGAATAACGTCATAAATTGGCGTTCTCTACGGCTGAGTGCTTCGAGGTTATGCTCATGGATTGACATCAAGTGTTATTTTTTTAACACTTCAAATAACGGGACCGCTCCTTGGAAAAACAAGAAATGTTATTTTTTTAACACTTTCTACTAAGTAGCAGGCCCACAATTATTTTTCTTTGAAGAACATATTTTTGCCTTTCTCATCGTTCCATCCCCACGATACGTGCAAACCTTAGCTAATGAACGGGTTGTTCCTCCTGCGAGGGCGCCTTCTTAATGAAAGTAATTCTGCGTCTTTTCTTTATTATCCTTTTGATACTTGCCAAGTTCGCTTGCTTTTCGCTTCATTGCCAGCCGCAGCTAGGCTGGGGCTTAGATCCTCATGCAGGTATTAGTGGGGCGCTCGTCCAGCCTGCGGCAACCAGTGCTACTCCTTATAAGTGGGACATTAATCTATTTTCGTTTAATCTCTCCGCCCGTTCCGATTATCTGTTCATTCAGAATGCTTCCGTGCGGGAACTGGGTTTAGCCGTACTGACCAATGGTGCCCCGTCCTTTAATCGTAGCGGATTGCTTTTTCGGATAGGTACAACGGATTACACCTATGCTTACGCCAATAGTACCGGCCGGCCACACGTTGCGCAGTTGGGCATAGACATCTTGGGCCCATCGGGCTCTATTCAATTGGGAGAGTTTAGTCGCATTGGCGCTTTTACTCGCATTCGCACTGCACTGGGGTCAAGAAGTATTGACGAAGACCTGAATTTCTTCACTTATGAAGAGCTTGTAGAAGGTACCACCTTTGCCTTAGATGAATTCTATGCTGGAGTGGCTCTATGGAGTGAGTTGGGGCTCAACTTTTCCCACGCAATGTACGTGGGTGATGAAGGAGAACTAAGGATTGGCGGAAACTTCCGCTATTTGTTGGGGCATGAAGGTGGCAGTTTTTATAATCCTGACGGTGCTCAATTGCGCAAGATAGGGGGGGATAGCATTATAGTCATCAATGCTGATACAGAAATCGCCGTATCGGAAGGACTGCTTAGCAACTCTTTTTCCTCCGGAGTTACGGGAGGCGGTATCGGGCTTGATTTAGGGCTCCAGTATGCCTGGGGGTATTCCGCTGCGGGTGGGTATCGCTACGTCATCGGCCTTTCGGTACTGGATATTGGGGCCGTTCCTTTCCGGCAAGGAGCGCAACAACACCGGTTCACGAACGGAGGAGAAGTGTTACTGGATGCAGAAGACTACCCCTTTGTCGGTGACGATGGCTTTGGTGTAGCCCTTAACCAGCTTAGTCGTGACACCTACGATGGTGATAGCAATAATTCGCTGCGGGCAAGCGAATTTGAGGTTGGCCTCCCTACCGCAATTAGTGCTCAATTTGCCTTCAAACCCTTTGCGCCGCTACAGATATCCCTCGCCTACCGGGGTGATTTTCCCCTAGCTTCCCGACGCCTTACGCAAGGAGAGCAACTGACAGTTGCCGCCCACTACAGTAAGCACTGGTACGGAGCAGGGTTTACGGCTTCGCTCTACGATTGGAATACCCATAATTTTGGTTTTCAGCTCCGAGGCGGGCCTTTCTATTTTGGCACTGATCTCATTCGGGGCACCATTACTACCCTTCCGGAGTTGAATAGTGGTGGCTTTTACTTCGGTATTCGCTTGCATGAGTTCAAACGGAAAGGTCAAGCGAATAATACCCGGACGTCTTTACCTAAAAATGGTAGTAAGCCCGTAAAATGTTACAAATTTTAGGAGCGGATTTGCATTTTGGAGACGCGTAGAAGCCCGAAAAAACTTTAGAAAATAATCCGTTTTAGGATCACATCCACCCTTCGATTACTGAGCTTTCCCTCCCAAGTGTTGTTGTCATAACTAGGGGCATCTTCTCCTAGGGGTAAAACCTGGATGGCATCGAGGCTGATATTAGGATAAGTGATGAGTCGGTCGGTTACCGTTTTGGCGCGATACTCGGAAAGGCGGAGGTTGTAGGCTCGGTTACCAATATCATCCGTATGTCCCTGTACTTCGATTTCGTAGGCCTCCAGATTCGGTATTTCGTCAAGGAACTGTTGCAGGCGAGCGCCCTGCACTGCGTCGAGGTAGTAACTGCCGCCACCAAAAAAGATGCTGATCTGATGGTCTTGGTCGGCGGGAGAGGAGGTCTCCTGTGCGAGTAAACTATGGCTAAAGCAAAAGAGTAACAGCAAGACGAAATAGCGGAGCATGGTAAATGGGTATAGCGGTAGGTAACAAGTTGATAACGATGAGAATATTAGACGAGTTGTAGCACCTCGAAGAGTAATAGTTTCCTCCTGCAACTTTGGAGCTTATTCCTCCTTGCAGCAACCGCTCGACTCTGGAACTTCTCGATTGTGCGGTAATTCTTCGCTCACGGAGTGCGCTTCAACCGATCATAGCACCGGTGCTTCGACAAGTTCAGTAGGGTCCGGCTGCGCTTAGATCCGGTCATAAATTTTAAATGCTACTTGTTCAATCAAAAATGCTACATCCTATGGCCTAATGCCTTCTACAAGCACAGTGTTCTCCAGCAACACCCATTGTACGTTGGTAGGCGGGCCAATTGTTGCCACTACCATCTTGCTGGAACCACAGCTTACCACGCTTGCGTTGGCGAGTGCCCACCTCATTCAGGGTAGCCGCATCGTAGACCCGGCCATTCAAGACGGTATGGGTGACATTTTCGGACTCGCGGAGGTTTTCCAGTGGGTTACCGTCGATTACAATTAAGTCGGCCAATTTGCCTTCCTTGAGGGAGCCGATTTGGTGATCCATACCTAGGTAGATGGCCCCGTTGATGGTGGCAGCTTTGAGCGCGTCGTGGTTACTCATGCCACCCTGGCCAATCATCCACATTTCCCAATGGGCCCCCAGTCCTTGGAGTTGGCCGTGGCTACCCAGGTTGATTTTTACCCCATTATCGTAGAGAGAAGCGAGGGAATTACTAGTCAACTGGTAGCCGTTTTCGTATTCCTCATTTGGGATCATGGTCCGGTGGCGAGCTCGCGCATCCACTACTGTGCGGGGGGTGAAGCCAAGGAGCCGTTCTTTCTCCCACACTTTGGTATTTTGGTACCAGTAGTATTCTCCGCTTACGCCACCATAATTAACAATCAAGGTGGGAGTGTTATGACATTTGGTCGCCTTCCAAAATTGCTGTACATCACGATAAAGGGGGGCTACGGGAATGTTGTGTTCGACGCCCGTATGGCCGTCAGCTACCATACTCAAGTTATGGTTGAAAGTACTTCCCCCCTCAGGGACAACAATAATGCCTAATTCTTTGGCTGCCCGCATTACTTGTTGCCGCTGCTCCCGCCGTGGCTGATTGTAGCTCTTTACGCTGAAAGCACCATAGGCCTTAGTACGGCGGATAGCCGAACGAGCATCTTCCAGGTTGTTGATCACGGCCTTAAAATCACCGTCGGCTCCGTAGAGGATTGTCCCCGTAGAAAATAGGCGAGGCCCCAATACTTTACCCGCTTTGATCATCTCAGCGTGACTGAAGATCATCTCCGAATTCGAACTGGGATCATGGGCCGTGGTTACGCCGTAGGCCAGGTTAGCGTCGTAGTACCAGTTGCGTTGTGGACTAAGGCCGTAGCGGAAATCCCCCAGGTGGCCGTGAACATCTACGATCCCCGGCATGATGGTTTTGCCAGTGCAGTCGACGGTCTTTGCGTCCTTCGGTACCTTCACCCTAGCACCGACTTTTTCGATGGTATTACCGTTCAGCAATACCGTTCCCCGAGCAATGACTTCATCGCCTTCCATCGTAATGATGCGAGCGTTGGTAAGGGCAATGCGTCCACTTGGCTGGTCTGCTTTAATCCGTAGCGGAATCTTCATGCCAACGGTATCGAGCGGGGGGACGCTGTCCGCAGCCCCTTCCAGAAAGAGGAAGCGCTCGCTAAGGTTGTCGGTAAATAGTTCGTTGCCCAGCGTCCAGCGCAGCTGTTTGCTGTCGGCGGACCAGTGTAGGTTAATACCGGCATCCTTAGCAACTTGAGCCACTGGAAGGTTCTTCTCCTTGGCCGCTAACACTACCTTGTTACCAGTCGCTGGGAAAGGGGCTACGTATACTTTGTGTAGCTCCGACCAAGCAACCCATTTATTATCGGGGCTGACGGAAAAGCGTTGGCCGTACTTGGCACTGAAGTGAGTGCGCTCATCACCGCCGCCGACCTTCACGCTACAGTATTCTTTACTAAGCGCGCCAAAGAGGAAACCGCCTTTCTGGAAGAAAATACGATCGCCTTTTTTATTGAAAACGGGATATTGCCCTTGTTCACTCACCAAGGTCTCCTCTCCACCACCTACCGGCATAGTGAAGATGCCCGGCTGCTGGCAGTAGGCGAAGCCCTGGTGCCCATTGCCGCTTTCGCGGAAGAAGACAAGGGTATTACCATCCGGTGAATAGGCGGGGGAGCGGTATATGCCTTTTTCCTCCGTCACAGTCGTTGGTGTCCCACCGGAAAGGGCTAGCGTTTTGATGGCGCCATGCTCATCATCGTGCCAGCTAACGTAGGCAATCCGGCTCCCATCGGGGGAGAAGCTGGGCTCGAATTCGAAGGCATCGTCTTCCGTCAGGCGGCGGGGTGTTCCACCAGGGAGGTCCAGGGCGTACAGATGGCCAAGGGCGCTGAAGACTAGGGTCTTTCCGTCGGGAGAAGTGGTGGCGTGGCGGATGACCTTAGCGTCGAATTCGGCGTCGAAGGCATTATTCTTGAAGCGGACGGTCTCCGCCATTTTCATCTTTACGTCTACAGTAAAGGGAATCTCGCGCGCGGTGTTTTCCCGCCCATTAGCAGGTATACTAGTGGGTACTTGCCATAATTTTCCACCTCCCCAAATGATTACTTCGCTATCATCGGCCGTCCAGTCAAAACCGGTGTAGGCCCCGAAGATGGCCCAGGCTTCTTGTTGGTCTTTACTCAGGCCGGAGAAGATGGGGTAGGTGCGTCCGGTTTCCAATTCGTAGATGTAGAGCACGCTTTCGGTCCGCACTCGGCGTACGTAAGCTAGTTTTTTACCGTCGTGACTCACCTGCGGGCGGCAGGCGCCGCCAGGGCCGCTCACGATGGTCTTTGTTTTGCCGGTTTCGCGGTCGTAGCGCTTAATGACGTAAATCTGCTTGTTGGGGTCTTTATTATACTGGAAAAAGCCACCGGGATACATGTCCTCACTGTAGTAAACGTAGCGTCCGTCGGGCGAAACGCTCGGCTCATTGACGTCCTGCTGATCGTTTTTCCGTTTGGTGAGTTGGATGCCACTACCACCGCTCTGGTGGTAGAGCCACATTTCTCCCGCTCCGAGCGAGCGGCTGGAGGTAAAATGTTTTCGGGCCACGAAGTACTGTCCGTCGGGAGTCCAGGTAGCATTATTTAGCAGCCGGAAAGACTCTTTGGTTACTTGGCGGGCACTGTCTTGCTCCAGGTCCATGATCCAGATGTTATCGCCGCCACCGGCGTCACTGGTAAAGAGAAGGCGCTGGCCATCGGGGCTGAAACGGGGTTGTATTTCCCAAGCCAAGCCCGTGCGCAGAGGTTTCGCTTCCCCACCAGTGATGGGTAGTAAGTAGATATCGCCCAGCATATCGAAGGCGATGGTTTGGCCGTCAGGGCTCAGGTCCAAGCTCATCCAAGTACCTTCCGTGGTGGTAAAGTTGACGTTTTTCCAGCCCCAGTCGTCGCCGGTGGGCTGTTGGACGTCCCATTTGTCTTGGGCGCTGCCGCAGGTGCTAACAATGGTAAAAAACAGAATAAAGTAGAAGAAGCGTAACAAAGTGGTTGATTTGGTCCGCCAAAAGGTAGGGATTTGGGATAAAATAGCGGCTGGATTAAATTTTTTTCGTGTTGAAGTATGCATTTAGCCTGGTTTCAGCATCTATCTTTCTGTAATCCGTTCCCTTATGCCCTACACCCCACTGAAGATATCGATCTCTACCCCTTGCCATGAAGACTGGAACGGCATGCACCCCGTGCCTGGTTCAATGGCCCGCCATTGCGATAGTTGCGCTAAAAACGTAACGGACTTCACGGGCTTTTCGGATGCACAACTCCACGCCTATGCCCGGGAGAATCAGGGGAAACTGTGTGGTCGTTTCCGGCCGGATCAACTGGGGCGGCCCCTGCGAGCAATGGCGGCCCCAACTAGAAATCCGTTAAAGGTTGCGGCGGCTACAGCAGGGCTACTGCTCGCTTCGGCGGGATTGGAGGGGCAGGCTAGTGAACCGCTTCCAGAGAAGCCGACCACGGAAGTGGCGAGCCAGGAGGCCAAGGGCGTTGAAATTAGCGAGGTTGCAAACTCCAAGGCGGTAAAACCACTACTGACCATTAGGGGGAATTTTTCAGCAGTACCTACCGATGTAGTTGCTAATGATTCTATTCCGCCACCTTCCAAAGTAGGTGAAATTGCCATCGAGGAGGTGATCGTTGGTGACATTGAGGTAGTTGAAACCCCTGACACTTTTTCTAAAACGCCAATCTTTTCAGCTCCTACTATTTGCCAACCAGCGATCATGGGCATCATTACTTACGAGCCGCCTCAGCCAACGGGCATGGATTGGTTTTTAGATAGCCTCAAATCGGTACTCCCGCCGGATTCACGGTTGCCTAAAGACCGGACGCAGCACCCGCGGCCGCGGCCTAATGATGTTCCTGAATACCTACAAGCGTTAACGGTATCTCCCAACCCTTTTGTCGACCAGCTTCGTCTGGAAATAAACACCCCTCAACAACGGACCCTGCGGCTGGAATTACTCGATCCGCGGGGCCGCATGGTAGCCGCCGAAACCTTCTGGCGGCTACCTGCAGGCTATAATGTCCTAATCTTTAAAGTGAAGCTGCGCAAACTGCCCTACGGAATTTATTACCTGCGGGTAACGGATGAGGAGAATCATTCGGTAGTACGAACGCTAGCACACTAAGTTGACCGGGAAATAACACTGGTTAAACCCAGGAGGGCCTATCTTACGTTTTTTTAGAAAATGTTAATTATGGCCACCGCAAACCGTACCATCCCTTTAGTCAACCTCTCGGATTTCGAGAGTGGCGACCCCGCTAAACGTCAAGCTTTTATTGAGAAACTGGCCGATGCCTTTCACGGAATTGGTTTTGTTGGTGTTACTGGACACGGTATTCCAAAGTCGTTGATTGATGATTTTTACGTTGCGGCTAAGCGCTTTTTTGCCCTTGAGACAGAGACGAAGAAAGCTTATGAAATCCCCGGCGCGGCCGGCCAACGTGGGTATACGGCCTTCGGTAAAGAAAAAGCAAAACAGAGCAAAGTAGCCGACCTGAAAGAATTTTTCCAGATCGGCCAGGAAACCCCTACGACGCCGACTGACGCGCTTAACCCCAGAATAGCCGAAGTACCGGAGTTTATGGAGTTAGGCCTCCAACTGTACCGAGAATTCGAAGAAAAAGGAAATAGCTTACTTCGAGCGATTGCCCTCCATCTGGAACTCCCCGAAGATTACTTCGAGGGTAAGACCAAGGAAGGCGTAAGCATCTTACGGGCCATTCATTACCCGCCCATAACTAGCGAACCGGCTAGCGCCATTCGAGCTGAACAGCACGAAGACATTAACCTAATCACGCTATTAGTCGGTGCTAGCGCCGGTGGACTTCAACTGCAGAACGCGGACGGCGAGTGGTTGGAAATTGTGCCGGAAAACGATGAGATTGTAATCAACGTAGGTGATATGCTCCAGCGATTGACCAACAACTATCTGAAAAGTACCACCCACCGAGTGGTGAACCCACCCCGTGAGGACTGGCATAAACCCCGGTTGAGCATTCCTTTCTTCCTTCACCCAAAGCCCGAAATGAGCCTCGATGTGTTGGAACGCTGCGTCACGGCGGATAATCCACCGCATTATGAATCGATTACCGCTGGCGGTTATCTTGACGAAAGACTGCGGGAGATCGGACTGAAAAAGTAAATAGGTACTATTGTCCACAAAACCTAGCCATCCAGGAAAAGGGTTTTCGAGGTTAGAGTTCCTTACTTACGGTCAAATAGTACGAAAAGTCAAAAAGACCAACAGTTCCAATAGACCAACTCTACCATTTACGCGTTATTTTTGCATAGAGGGCTTGTTTGACCTTCAGGTCAAGCTAAAAAAGGCCAACAAAAAACTATCTACCCGGTTTATCATCACGAGCCTCCCTAGCGAGTGCATCGACAATAAATAAAGCATGGATACATCACTATTCCTCTTCAATTTCATGGGCCCCGAGATGCTCATCGTATTTTTTGCCATCTTGCTCCTTTTCGGTGGTAAGAAAATTCCCGAACTGATGAAAGGTATCGGTAAGGGTATTCGTGAGTTCAATACGGCTAAAGGCACTATCGAAAAAGAACTCAAAGATGGTATGCGCGAGGAAGAGCAACGCGAGCGAGACGCCCGGGAGCTTAAAGAGCTGCGGGAGCGCGAAGCTAAGCGCAAGCGCGAGGAATCTTTCATTACGCGCAATGATGATTAGGTTGACAGCATAGACTTTGCTATTGATTAGTCGGATTAGAAAAGCCCCACGACCAAGCACTGGTCATGGGGCTTTTGCATTAGTATAAGGTACGGGTCTTAGCTAACGGCGAAAGTAATTTCCGAGCATCTTAGTGCCAATGTTGATAACATCATCCATTAACTGACCGTCGCCATCTTGATCGAGTAGCGCGCCAGCTAGACCAAGATCAGGAGCGTTTTGCCGTGGATTTTGCTGGCTTCTGGTCACCATGTCGATGAGGGCACCACTCAGGCCACCAGCGTCCATACCCGTTTCTCGTTTTGTTTTGCCGAGCATACCCATTAAGATAGGGGCTAGGGTGGCCATGAGGGGCCCTACCTTTTCCAGGCTCAGACCACTGCTTTGACTCACTTCCCGCATGGCTTCTTCTTGCTTGTCGCCGAGGACGTGCTTGAGAATGCCTCCGCCGTTCATGGTGCGGCGGAACTGAGGGGGAATATCTTCCTGACGGCCACCAGCTTTACCGGCCAGCATGCCTCCGAGCAGGTCGCCGAGGCCACCGCCCTGGCGTTGTTGGGGCTGTGGAGAGCCACTGCCAGCTAAAATGCTGCCGAGGAGGCCACCGAGGGCACCACCGCCATCACTGGAACCATTACCACTGGTTAGCATACCGCCGATGAGATCGCCGAGGGCACCTCCACCTTGTTGGCGGCCACCGGCACCGGTCAGCATGCCACCAATAAGGCCGCCGAGGCCTCCGCCTCCACCACTGCGCTGGCCGCCGGCGTTCATGAGGCCACCAATAATATCCAGGATACTACCGTCGTGGTCCCGGTCAAGGGCATTAGCCAAAGAGGCGGCGCCATCGGGCGTAGAAGCATTGCGTGCTAACGCACCCACCAAAGTGCTAAGGGCCGCACTAGTAGCCGTTGCCGTTGTTCGTTTGTCGGCACCCGTTTGCTGGGTGAGGGCGTCCATTAGGCCGCCACTGAGCTGCTGCTGCAGCTGTTGTTGAAGTATTTGAGAGAGATCCATGCCGGTAATATCGGTGTTTATGCGGATAAATCATTATTTGTCCGCCAACGGATCATCATTTTTCTGTAGTCCTCTTATTCCAGGTGATCAAAAAAAATAATTAGGGGACAAAAAAAGCGACAACCCGAAAACATTCGGTTTGCCGCGCAAAGATTCAAACTACTCTATATCGGTTATAAGGGAACATCGTATGTGAACCTCTCAAAGCTTTTGAATTCGGGAGATTATTTTCTCCTCTGATTTAACGTGAGACTTTAAAGGAAACGGACCAGTTTCAATAAAGATTGCGGTTCAAGTGTTAAAACCAGAACGTACACTATTCTTTACCTTCGATGTATGGCCAAACAATTCTCTTCTCTTAATGATCGGCTAGCGGATTTTGTTCGTCGACAACCTATTTTCTTCGTTGCCACCGCGCCGCAGGCAGGACGGGTCAATTGTTCCCCCAAAGGGATGGACTCTTTGCGGATATTAGCGCCCGATCGGCTGGTCTGGCTTAACGTTACGGGCAGTGGTAATGAAACGGCTGCACACGTCAAGGAAAATAGTCGGATGACCTTGATGTGGTGCGCATTTACTGGGCCGCCCCTTATTTTACGCGTCTACGGACAGGCGCGCACAGTGCACCCCGTAGATGAAGACTGGACTATGCTCTCCGCCGAATTACCCGATATCCCCGGTGCTCGCCAAATTTTCGACCTGCAAATCGAAATGGTGCAAACCAGCTGCGGGATGGCCGTACCGCTGATGGATTTCCGCGAAGACCGTGAGCTACTGCGCGATTGGGCTAACAAAAAAACGTCGGAAGAGTTAACGGCCTATCACCAGGAAAAGAACCGAATTAGCATTGATGGCTTACCGACGGGAATGAAGTAATTTCAACCAAACCGGATTTCTTTTCCAGCAACTTACTTACTTAAGCTGCGGTAAGTGTTCAGGCCGCATTCCAGGAAATCTTCGTAATCATCTACTTCGGGCGTATAGGCTACCGGAGGGTTCAGTGTAGTGCCATCGGGGCTAACCAGCACGTAGTAAGGCTGGGAGGCTTTTGCGTACACCGTCTGCTGGAAATACTGCCACTTTTCCCCGACTTCATCAATCAGTCGGGTGCGGCCTCCACCATTTTGGTGAGGAACTTCCCGGTGTTGGGCTTCGGGAAGCTTGGTGCGATCGTCAACGTAGAGACTAACAATGATGTATTCGTCGGTTAAGTAGCGCTTGATTCTATCCTCCGTCCACACGTGCTCCTCCATTTTCCGGCAATTGACGCAGGCGTGGCCGGTAAAATCAAGCATGATGGGTTTATCTACCTCCCGGGCGTAAGCAAGGCCTTCTTCTAGACTTTTGAAGGGCGTAATGTTTTTATTTTCGTCGCAGGGCAAGAAGTAGTTATTACATACCGGAGGGGCGATACCACTTAGGATTTTTCGACCTTTATAGGTACCCGTTTCTGAGGAAGGCGTAAGTCCAATCGCTAGGTAACCAACAAAAACTAGACTAAGCGTTGCGAGGGTAACGGCAATGGGGCCGCGCTTCCGTTTTTTACTATCCAAGGGGAAATTAATGAAGCCCAGTAGGTAGGCGGCTATGCCAAGGAAGCACAAAATCCACACCACCAGGAAGGGTTCGATGTTGAGCAGATGCCACTCGCCGACCAAATCGGCCGTACTGAGGAATTTGAAGGCCAGCGCTACTTCCAGGAAGCCAAGCACTACTTTAACGCTATTGAGCCAGCCACCACTTTTGGGCATGCTGTTGAGAAAGCCGGGGAAGGCGGCGAAAAGCGCAAAAGGTAAGCCGAGGGCAACGCCAAAGCCAGCCATTCCGGCCGTTAATGGCCAAGCTCCACCGCTTACGGCTTCCACCAGTAAGCTGCCTAGGATGGGGCCGGTACAGCTGAAACTCACAAGGGCGAGGGTAAGGGCCATGAAGAAAATCCCGGCAATGCCGCCAGTGCCTTCGGCCTGG
>JBCDGT010000012.1:0-12806 GCA_038750915.1 Bacteroidota bacterium | reverse complement strand
TTATGACCGGCACCCTCGCCGCCATTGTCACCTACGGCGTTTTAAAGACCCGCTCGGTGGATAACGTGAAGAGCTACCTGATGGGGGACCGCGACCTAAAATGGTGGACGATCGGCCTTTCCGTAATGGCCACCCAAGCCAGTGCGATCACCTTTTTGAGTACGCCGGGGCAAGCTTACGATAGCGGTTTGGGCTTCGCCCAGTTCTACTTTGGCCTGCCAATCGCGATGGTCATTCTTTGTGTCTTCGTTCTTCCGATCTATTACCGCCTCAAAGTGTATACGGCCTACGAGTATCTAGAAGGCCGCTTTGACCTGAAGGTGCGCACCCTTACCGCCGTGTTATTCCTGATTCAACGAGGTTTAGCGGCGGGCATCACGATCTACGCCCCAGCGATTATTCTCTCTTCTATTCTGGGCTGGTCTTTGGGGTGGACGATCCTAATTATTGGTGTAGTAGTCATTTTCTACACCGTGATGGGAGGAACCAAGGCCGTCTCCGTAACCCAAAAACAGCAGATGATTGTCATCTTACTCGGCATGTTAGCAGCCGGTGTCGTGGTAGTAATGAAACTACCCGAAGGCATTGGCATTAGTGATGCGTTGAACGTAGCCGGTCAACTCGGCAAGCTGGAGGTGGTCGATCTCAACTTCGACCTCAACGACCGGTATAATCTCTGGTCTGCCCTCCTTGGAGGCACCTTCCTGTTTCTAAGCTATTTCGGAACGGACCAAAGCCAGGTACAACGTTACTTATCCGGAAAAAGCCTGACGGAAAGCCGGCTGGGCCTGCTCTTCAACGGGATTTTCAAAGTTCCCATGCAATTTATGGTGCTGTTCGTGGGCATCATGGTGTTCGTCTTCTTCTTATTTCAGGCACCACCTATTCACTTTAATACCGCCAACCTCGAAAAAGTCCGCACTTCCGAATACGCCACAGACCTTGAGCAATTGGAAGAAGAGTACGCGACGGTCGTCGCTGAAGGAGAAGTAGCTTCCACAGCGATGGTAGAAGCCCTGCGACAGGAAGATGAAGAAATTATTGCTGCGAGCAAGAAACGTCTTACCGCCGCCATCGATAACCGAAACTTGCTAGCCAAAAAGGTGGACCACCTCATCGAGAACGTCGACCCAGAAGCCACCGTAGAAGACCGTGACTATGTATTCATCACCTTTATTATCAACTACCTCCCCATTGGTTTGGTCGGTCTTCTTTTGGCGGTTATTTTCTCGGCAGCCATGTCTAGTACCAGTTCAGAACTAAATGCCCTGGCTACCACCAGTCTGGTAGATATCTATCGCCGCAGCATTGTTACCAATAAAGACGACGCTCACTACTTCAGGGCCAGCAAGTGGCTGACCATTGGCTGGGGCTGTGTTGCGCTCGCGTTCGCCGCTTTCGCCAATTTATTTGATAACCTTATACAAGCGGTCAATATCATCGGCTCCCTTTTTTATGGGGTCATCCTTGGTGTATTTGCCGTGGCTTTTTTCCTCAAACGAGTTGGAGGTCGAGCCGTATTAATTGCCGCAATCATTTCACAAGTTGTGGTGGCCACTACTTTTATCGCCAGTGCGTATGAGGTCATCGACTTAGCTTACCTATGGCTCAACCTCATTGGTTGTTTACTGACCGTCATCCTTGCGGTTCTGTTCGAGGGAGCTTCTGGGGCGCGGCCGCAGGTGCAGGGGTAGGTTTTTGGTAATTAGTAGCACTAGTAAAGTTGGGCATAATTACCAACTACTATCAACCAAATACCGTTCTCTACTGTCTACAAGCGCGCAGCGCGTCTAAAAGGCCGTTGGCCGTCTATCAGCGCAGCGTCTAAAAGTACCTAGCACGTCTACCCCCATGTCCAAACTCTATCCCGCCCACCTCGAGGCCATTGCCGAAGCCCTTGGTAACATCTTCAACGAAGGGGTGTATGCCGATAAAGAGATCGCCCGAATTCTGAAGGCGGATAAGCGTCGTGGTGGTAAAGATCGTGCCTTCATCGCCGAGCATACCTATGGGGTCGTCCGGTACTATCGCTTGCTGCGCTTCTTAGCTGGTAGAGGCAAACCAAAAAAGCGGGAAGAATGGTGGCGACTGGTGGGCATCCACCTTCATTTACAAGGCATAGCGCTACCGCCCTGGAAGGAATTCGGCCAGCTTAACCTTAAAGAGATCAAAGGAAAACTGGCCGCAGCACAAACGGATCGCGCGTTGCGCGAGAGTATTCCAGAATGGCTGGATCATCTTGGCCAGCAGCAACTCGGTGATCTTTGGGAGCCTACCCTGGTGTCCCTGAACGAACGGGCCCCAGTCGTCATTAGGGCCAACCGCTTGAAAACCACCCCCGCCAAACTACAGCGCATCCTGGTGCAAGATGATGTGCGTACGGAACTGATCGAGCAGGATGGCTTACTCGTTACCGAAAGGCGCCATCTTTTCCGTTCTAAAGCCTTCCAGCAGGGCCTTTTTGAAGTCCAAGATTTTAGCAGTCAACAGGCCGCCCCGGCCCTCGAGGTAGCGCCAGGCCATACCGTCATCGATGCCTGCGCGGGCGCGGGTGGCAAGAGTATGCACTTGGCCGCCCTGATGCAAAACAAAGGAAAGTTACTTAGCCTCGACATCCACGCATGGAAACTGAACGAGCTAAAAAAACGCGCTCGCCGTGGTGGCGTTTCTAACTTGGAAACCCGCCCCATTACTTCTACTAAAATCATTAAGCGCCTACACGGGCGGGCCGACAGACTATTACTGGATGTCCCGTGTTCTGGTATCGGTGTCCTGCGCCGCAACCCTGACTCCAAGTGGAAGCTCTCCCAGGAATTCATTGACCGAATCGTTGGGGAGCAAGCCGACATCATCACCCGCTATTCCAAAATGGTAAAGCCAGGGGGTAAAATGGTCTACGCCACATGTAGTATTCTTCCCCAAGAAAATGATAACCAAGTCGATGCCTTTCTCGCCTCAGAAGCTGGCCAAAACTGGAGCTTGGAACACAAGCATACTTACTTACCGCAAGTAGAAGGATACGATGGGTTTTTCGTCAGTCGGTTGGGGCTGAAAGCGTAACGAAGAAACGCTCCATTGTCCCAATATTCTTGGCTTCGAAAGTCCCGGCAGAAACGCAGTGAAAAGTATCGCCTAGTTCCTCGCAGGTAGCTCTTGAAATGGCTACTCGCCCGGCTTCGCCCATTACTTCTAGTCGGGCAGCCTGATTAACCGTATCTCCCCAGATGTCGTAGACGAATTTATGTTTCCCTACTACGCCAGCGACTACAGGGCCAGTATGAATGCCAATGCGCGCAGCAAAATGCTCGTTTCCGGATAGATAGGCTTGCATGGCCAAGCCCGCTCGGACCGTCCGCTCCGCGTGGTCCTTATCTTCTTCCGGCACTCCGCCGGCACACATATAGGCGTCACCAATGGTTTTGATTTTTTCCAAGCGGTGAGCCGCCACGATTTCATCGAAGGCGCTAAAGGCCTCATCCAACAAGGTAATCAGTTGCTCCGGTGCTAAAGTTGCCGCCAGGGAGCTGAAGCCTTTAAAATCGGCAAAGAGAACGGTAGCCGCTCGGTAACTACGAGCAGTCGCCTTGCCCGTTTCCTTAAGTTCGGCGGCAACAGTTACTGGCAGGATATTCAGGAGTAATTCTTCTGACCGCAGGCGCTCTTCCTTAATCACTGTATTCTGGGCTTCCAGGCGGGCGCGATAGCGCATCGATGACCGATAACGCGAGTATACTAATCCGAGCAAAATAACCACAACGGCTGCTAGGAGGAGGAGTAAGTTTCGGTTTTGGCGTTCGCGCGCTACTGCGGCCCTTTCGTCGGCCAGTTGCCGATCCTGCTGGAGCAAAAGCAAGCTATCGTTTAGCTTCTGAAAAGCGTACTCATCCAGTTGACGATCTTGCCGCTCTAGTAATAAAACCTGACGAAGCTGGCTGTCTGCTAAAGCGGCAATTTCCTGATTCTGAGTGGCGACAATGGCACTTAATGCAGCCTCGTTCAGTTCTCCCGCTTTAACTTTTGCACGCTGCGTGTCTCGTTGTTGGGAAGCTTGTAACGATGGCAGCACTATTTCTTCGGTGTCCTTGCTCCCCGTCAACTGCTCTAATAGCGTGGCAATAGAATCAACTGTGCCCGCAGCACCAGTTCGGCGGAGTAAACGTGCCGCACGACGTAGTTCCTTGATGCCCTTTACCCTTTCTTTTGTGGTTGCTCGCTTATTCTCCGTTAGCGCGCGCCCCAATAAGAACCGCGCTTGCCCTTCCAGTACCGGCAGTTGAGCTTGCTGGCTCGATTCTACTAGGGCATTAGCCTGCAAGGTGGCATTGGTAAATCTCTTTTCCTCAATTAGCTCCTTGACTACCCGAATCTGCGCCTCGTATCGCTCCGCTTGGGCAAAAAGCCCCCCCGAAGCTAGGAAAAATACGCCTAAAATGGACCAGAGGTGCTTCATGAGTCAGTACACCAAAGGTAAGCAGGCGGAAGGAATCGGTCATAACGATCAAGAATGCGGAATACAGATTGATCAACTTCGGTATTTTTCTGCGACTATTACATCCCGGAAGTTCTCTGGCCGCTCGACTTCTTCTACTGCTCCCGGAACACCGTTTTGATACTCTACCGGTACAAATTCCTCACTAGGCGTGTAGGGAGTAGACAACTCCTCGATAAACTGTGCCCTTTGCGCCAGTGGACTCCCCTGATCATCGGCAAAGGTGGCAATGACGGACACCCCGGCCGCAAGTAGGATCAGTGCAGCAATCATCCAAGGGCGAATACCAAAAATACGGGCTGCACCGCTGCCTCCATGCCCCCGGTCTAGCCGGCGTTCCAGTCGGTTCCAGGCACGGGGAGAGGGCGTTCGGCGCAGACCATTGGCCCGCTGACGGAATTCATTTTCAAATGGATCAAATGTGGCCATGATGTACTCTTTTTATCCGTTGGTAGCGGAATATCCTAATTTTTCCAGTTGCTCACGCATCCGTTTTTTCGCTAGAATAAGTTGGGACTTACTGGTATTGATACTAATCTCCAGCATCTCCGCTATTTCTCTATGCTTATAGCCTTCCACTACGTAGAGGTTGAAAACCATGCGATAGCCGGGAGGCATTTTATCCAGCAGAGCAATGATATCTGCCTCCGCCAGTCGCTGCGTCGCCTGTGGAGAGACGGAGTAGGTGGTTGGGTTAACCTCCGTCAGTTCGGCTGCTTGCCGTAGGGCATGTTTTTTCCGCAGGAGCATCAGGGCTTCGTTGACAACAATGCGTCGAATCCAGCCTTCAAAGCTACCACTTTCAGTAAAGGAATCAATTTTATCGAATACCTTAAAGAAAGCCGCGACCAAGACATCTTCCGCATCGGCGTCCCGGGCGGTATACCGGCGAGCAACGGCAAGCATGACGGGGGTATAACGGTCATAAACCGCCCGCTGAGCGTGGCGGTCCTTGGCCTTACATCCGGAAATCATCTCTTGCTCGGTCATGCCTTAAAGCTTATTACCAGTCACCGGTAGCTACCGGGTAGTTCGGGCGCTTACCCAATAGATGCGCCTTTAAGGTACGGTGGTGGGTTGAGCGTAAGAAAATTCGAATACTTCCCGGAAGTGCCGGTGGACGGTAGGCTTCACTTCCGCTAATTCCACCGGTCGCCCCAGCTCTACACTCAGGCTGGTTACCGATCGATCCGACGCATCGATCCCGCAGGGTACAATGTTATTGAAGTGGGTTAGGTTTGGCCGAACATTGAAGGCAAAGCCATGGAGGGTCGTCCAGCGGGAGAGGTGTACCCCAATGGCACAAATCTTTCGCTTGGGTAAACGCCGCAGTGGGTCTCCCGCTAGCCATACTCCCGTAAAACCAGGGTCGCGGAGTGCGGTAATTCCAAATTCAGCACAAGTGCGTATGACCACTTCTTCGAGGCACCTTACGTAGCGATGTACGTCCGTAAAGAATTCTTCCAGGTCAAGAATAGGATAAGCCACCAACTGCCCCGGGCCATGATAGGTGATGTCTCCTCCCCGGTTAATTTTATGAAAGGTGAAACCTTGCTCTTGCAACGCCTGCTCCGATAAGAGCAGGTGATCAAGGCTCCCAGATTTCCCTAGGGTATACACCGGAGGATGCTCGACGAAAAGCAGGTGGTGCTCTTGGGTCACCGGAGCCTGCCCAAGCTTTGCTCTTTCACGGTTATCTCTTTTACGATCCACTACCTCCTTATGGAGCTCCGTTTGGAGATCCCAAGCCTCCTGGTAAGCCATACGGCCAAGGTCTTGAAAACGGACGTTCGGGCGAATAATTTCCTTCATCCACTTTACAACGCTTTACGGCCTAAGATGGATGAGGGCGCTGCCGCAGGTGCAAGGTTGAGAAACTGGGAACTAGGTAAATACCTATACATGATACTTAGCACCAACAGATCAACCTCCTACTCCCCGATCGTAATTACAATTTTACCAACGTTCGCGTTGGAGTCCATGTATCCGATGGCGGCATTAGCCTCTTCCCAGTCGTAGATAGTATCCACTACGGCAATCAAGTCCCGGTTGGCGAAATCGGGCCATATTTCCTGGCGAAAATCGGCGGTTAGTTGCTGTTTAAAGGCCATGGAGCGGTTCCTCAGGGTAGATCCTGTTAGGGAAAGTCGCTTAAGGATGATCGGAGAAACGTCAAGCCGCTCCGCGAAGCGCCCGCCCATAAAACCAAGCCCGACGATGTGGGCATCTTGGGCGGCTGCGGTAAGATTTTGCTGAAAGTAAGGCGCACCGATGAAATCAAGGATAAGGGCACAACCCCGTCCATCGGTGATTTGCTCGATGGCCTCCGCAAAATCTTCTTTGCGATAATCAATACAGTGCTCCGCCCCTAGTTGGTGTAACCGATTGTGTTTCATTGCACTGGCGGTAACTACGGGAATTCCCCCTGCTTTACGAACCAATTGGATCGCGGCGGTACCAACTCCACTGGCTCCAGCGTGGATTAATACCGTTTGTCCCTCCGCTATTCCCGCGACCTTATGAAGAGCGTGGTAAGCCGTTAACCATACTTCCGGAATAGCTGCGGCCTTAGTGAAGGAAAGCAGCTCCGGTAGCCGTAATAACATCGTTGCGGGTACTACCGCCAATTGAGCGAAACCACCACCATTGACTAAAGCGCAGACATTGTCTCCGATCTCGAAGTTGTCCACTCCGGGGCCAACTTCGATGACCGTACCAGCAACCTCTAAGCCCAAAACCGGGCTGGCATCCTCTGGAGCGGGATAATGACCCTTTACCTGGAGAATATCTGATCGATTCAAAGCTGTTGCCGCAACGTGAATAAGGACTTCTCCATTTGCCGGGCTAGGGTCAGGGGCATCCTCTAGTCTGAGGCTCCCTAAGTCACGAGGAGTGTACTGTATTATTTTCATAAAATGTCTCGTAGCGAGGGTAAAATGATAGTTTACCTTAAACCGGTTTCAATCTCGTGGGGTAGCTGCAAGGTATAACGAAAAAGCTTAACCATTAGACTTTAAAACTTATGCAAATAGACTATCACAAGGCCGCTCGTCGGCCGTGCCGTGAGGAACGAACTGGGTCGTCCGCTGAGCGATCGAAGCTGCCGCTCGGCGAACGAGTCAGGCCGTTACACGTCCGCCTCGGCCGACGAACAGCATTGATTACTGTGATAATCGTACCATTGCCAGTCAATTATTTAACTTCCAACTCAAAAGGCGTAACCGGGAGCCCTCCCTTACTGAATAGATTAGCTTGCGAGGGATTGTTAGCCCAAGCATACCTAACCTTTTGGTAGCCCGTCCCTTCTGGGTTATGGATCATCACCGTATTGTCTTTAGGGTTTAACACCGCCTGGGCAAAGTGCCAATTACCCACCTCATCTTGTACTGTAAAGCCCTTGAGGTAGCCGTAACGTCCCGGTTTTTTGACCTTCAAGCCTTTCCCTAGCTCCGTAAAGGACACCTTAACCATACCAGCCACTTCAACTGCCTGCGTAGCCCGGGGGCTGTCCGCTTGTACCTTTTTACCATATACATCCTTAAGTGCGTGTAAGGAAAGTCTTCTGCCAACCTCCCATTTATTCCGAGGGTGGATGTCATCAGCCTCACCAATGTCGGTAATCACGGCCTGCCCCGTCAAGGGAAGCTCTAAGGCAGCTGTCTGGGACTGACGGAGTACCGCCCAACCAGGCTCATCGGGCGTACTAACTGGGTCCTGAAAATTAGCCAACTGCACCCAGTAAAAAGGTAGGTCTTCTTTAGCAAAAAAGCCGCGCCATTGCTTGATCAGCCCCTTCATTAGGTCGGCGTACTTCACGTTGTCTCCATATCCAGCATTACTTTCTCCTTGGTACCAGAGGACCCCCGTCAGTGGGTAGCCTTCTAGCGGAGCGATCATTGCGTTGTACAATATGGTTGGCACCTGATTCGGCTTGGCGTCTACTCGGAATTCACCGATATTGTACTTAAAGGCACCAACGAGGGAAACTTTCCCAGCAGAGGTTTCCAGCCGGAAGCTTGCTGGACTGGCGGAGAATCCGCCGCCACCGCCACCATCTGCTACGCGGATGGCGATAACGTTTTCTCCAGCCTTCAGTACCCCAGGAGAAATCGTGTAGACTCGTTCCTGAGAATATGCATTTGGGATACTCCCAACTTCTTTACCATTAATATGCGTCCAATCCCCATCATCAATTGCTCCCAGATATAAAGTCGCTTCGCCAGCGGCCTGTGCTGCGGTAAGGTTGAAGGTGCGGCGAAAATAGAAGTAGCCATCAACGCTAGGATAGCCAGCCACCTCCCAGAAGGTGGGCAGGGTCATAATTGGCCAAGAGGAATCGTCAAAATCCGCCTTAAGCCAACCCATAGCTTGCCCTTTATCCTCCGTAGGTAATTCCCGACCAGGGAACGCTTGCGCAAAGGCAGCCTTACCTTTTTTACCCACGCTGGCTAAGGCATCCTGGCGCTGGGCTTGAATTTCTTCCTGATTCATGCCCAGGGCTTGGGGGCTCATCCAGGGCTCGATCCGGCTCCCTCCCCAACTGGCGTGCAGCAGGCCGATGGGGACGTCCACTTGCTTCCGCAGGTAATGGGCGAAGTAACTGCCTACGCCACTGAAGTTACCAATTTTGTCGGCTGAGCCCGGCATCCAATCGTCGCTGTAGCTCTCCTCAATATCCAGGTGCTCCAGTGGGGCGTTCGCGTAGGCTTTTTTCACTTTTAGCTCCCGAATCATGGGGTCAGCAATGGCCTTGGCCCGGCTACCATCTGGGTCAGACTGGGCTAAGCGCCACTCCATATTCGACTGGCCGGAAAGGAGGTAAACGTCACCAAAGTAGACGTCATTAAGGGTTATAGCTTCCCGGCCAGAAGCCACGGTAAGCAGATGAGGCCCACCAGCTGGCATTGCGGGAAGGTTTACGCGCCACCGGCCTTGCTTATCAGCCTTGATTTTTAACTCGGTTTCCCCCAGGGTAATCGTCACTTTTCGGCGCGGCTTAGCCCAGCCCCAAAAGGGATGTTCCACATTACGTTGTAAAACCGCGTGGTCCGTAAAAGATTCAAAGACCTGCAAAGACTGCGCAGGAAGCTCCGTCATCCCCAGCGTAAGCAAGAGAGTAATAAAAAGTGTTTTGTGCATGATCAACTTTTTGCAACCGGTTTCAACTGGTTCTTGGTGTGTACGGTGAAGATGCGGAATTTCCTGCGAATCTGCACAACCGCCTTCCTCTCACCTTGCTTCTCAAAACCACGTTTTCACCTGCGCGCCGCGCCGCCTAAACTGACGCTGGTAAATTGTATCTTCGCGCCCCAATATTAGCTTGATGGTCTAGCAACTCTCCATAGCTAAAAGACAAACAGACCAAAAGACAAACAGACCAATTATGTCTGCACTCAGAGCCATTGGCCCCATCGACGGCCGCTACGCCAGCAAAACCCGCGAACTCAGCGAGTACTTCAGTGAGTACGCCTTAATTCGGTACCGGGTCCTGGTTGAAGTTCGCTACCTCCAGGCTTTGCACCGGCTTGGCCTACCGCAGCTGCAGCACTTATCCGCCCAGCAACTGGACGACTTGAACCGAGTAGTCGCTAACTTCAGCGACGCCGATGCCGAAGAAATCAAAACCACCGAGCGCACCACCAACCACGACGTAAAAGCGGTAGAATATTTCGTCAAAGAACAACTGAAAGCCGCTGGCCATCACGAGGTGCTCGAGTTTGTCCACTTCGGGCTCACCAGTCAGGATATTAACAACACCGCCATTCCCCTCACCCTGAAGGATGCCCTCGACGAGGTCATTTTACCGGCTTTGGAAAGCTTAGTTTCCCTAATCGACCGCCACGTAATGGAGTGGGCGGACATCCCGATGCTGGCCAAGACCCACGGTCAGCCCGCCTCCCCCACCCTACTCGGTAAGGAATTCAGCGTCTGGACCCACCGGCTGCGCGAACAAATTCGCCAGCTGCAAGACATCCCCATCCCCGCCAAATTTGGTGGTGCCACCGGTAATATGAACGCTCATTACGTTAGTTACCCCAACTACGATTGGCATGCCTTTGCTACCGAATTCGTGGAAAAAGAACTGGGCCTTAAACGGTCTTACCCAACGACACAAATCGAGCACTACGACAACCTTGGCGCTGTCTTTCACGCCCTCAACCGCATCAGCACCATTCTGATCGATCTCTGCCGCGACGTCTGGACCTACATCTCCATGGAGTACTTCCGCCAGCGGACCATCGCCGGCGAGATCGGTAGCTCCGCCATGCCCCATAAGGTAAATCCGATTGACTTCGAAAACGCCGAAGGCAACCTCGGTATCGCCCGAGCTTTGTTTACCCACTTGGCGGATAAGCTTCCGGTGAGCCGGTTACAGCGGGACCTGACCGATAGCACCGTCCTACGTAACCTCGGCCTACCTCTAGCCCACGTTTTACTTGCTACTAAAGCAATCGACAAGGGCTTCAGCAAGCTCCTCCTCAACGAGGAAAAACTCGCCGCCGACTTGGAGGCCAACTGGATGGTTTGTGCCGAAGCGATCCAGAACGTCCTGCGCCGCGAAGGCTACCCCAAGCCTTACGAGGCCCTCAAAGAGCTTACCCGTGGTCGGACCAATATCAACGAAAGCATCCTCCACGAATTCATCGATGGTTTGGATGTATCGGACGAAATCAAAACAGAGTTGAAGGCGATTCGGCCAGAGACTTATGTAGGGCGGTTTTAGAGAGATGGATAGTAGGTTGCTGCTATTTTACGCATCGGAAGAACTTCCGCTCGGCTTCGCCAGATCGTAAGATGCTTCCGATGAGAAAATAGGAATCACTGGGATTGCTTTTCTTGCGCGGCCGCAGGTGCAGGGGGCCGTTAATAGGCAATACCTTAGGGGCACTGCACAACACCAAAAACGATATAGTCAACAGGAACTGCTTCTAAGAGGAAATTGTTGGGCTCAGCAAAGTTCGTAAAGAAAGAGCAGCAAATACCGATGCGTTTCAGTAACCATTTCTCAACTCGCACCATAAAAGGTAAATATCCAACCATGAAAAACCTTTTTTTACTCTGTCTTAGCTTAATTTATTGCCAACTGGGTGTAGCACAAAACGACTATTACCCCCTCGTACCAGGCACTACCTTTGAAATGGAATTCGGAGAGGTATACGCCCAAATGGGCTCCTCCCACGGTCGTATGGCAATCACCGAACAAACCAAAACGATCGACAATAAGTCGTATACAATTATAGAGTCTCTTTATGGCGACGGCACCAATTTTAGTTCGGCAATGACCTTGTACGTGCGTACAGACGCAGAGGGAAATATTTGGATGGCCTCCAGTATTGATGAAAAGGAAAGCCTTGCCTTCCCTACGGCTAATAAGCTAACGAAAGGCTATCGTTGGACGACCACAACTGCTGGAATAGCTACTGAAAATCTAGTAGTTGATACCAACGGAACCTTCAAATGCCCAAACGGAAAAACCTTTAATAACTGCCTTATTGTCGAGCAAATACAAGATGGAATCCCCATCGTGCGCAGCTATGCTCAGAAAAATGTAGGTCCAGTGGCCACTTGTGTAATAGAAGATGGCCAAGAAATAATCATGCAGTACTTGACCAATAAATTTTAGTACTCCTGATATAGGATGGATAAAGACTAAGGACACTGATTTCAAAGAGATGGCAGGATTATCCAGAGTTACAGCGTGAGGAAAAGTGAGTTCACTCAACCTTCCCCATCCTTCTATCATTCTACTACTCTATCAGTCGTATCATTCCAACCACATGAACTACCGCACCCTCGGCAAAACAAACTACTCCATTTCTGAACTCAGTCTCGGCACCTGGCAGGTGGGCGGAAAATGGGGAGAACCTTTCAGCGATAAAATAGCCGAAGCCATTCTCCACGCCGCGATTGATGCAGGCGTTAATTTTATTGATACGGCAGATGTGTACTCTGCTGGATTAAGCGAAGAGGCCGTAGGTCGAGTGGTGCGGAGTCGTAAAGAGCATGTCTACGTAGCGACGAAGTGTGGCCGGCAGATCAGTCCGCACCTAAACGAAGGCTATACCGAAAAAGCGCTCCGGGGCTACGTAGAAGACAGTTTACGCCGTACGGGGCTAGAGCGCCTGGACTTGATCCAACTCCACTGCCCACCCACCGAAGTATACTACCGCCCGGAGCTATTCGGATTATTCGAACGGCTCAAGGAAGAGGGTAAGATTGGTCATCTCGGGATCAGCGTCGAAAAAGTAGAAGAAGCCCTAAAGGGTATTCAGTACGACAACGTCACGACGGTACAGATCATCTTCAACGTCTTTCG
>JBCDGT010000011.1:0-13703 GCA_038750915.1 Bacteroidota bacterium | reverse complement strand
TAGTGATTTATTGAAGAAAGAAACGGGAAAGGCGGCGTTAGAACATATTCATATGTTCATTATTGAAAAAGCAAAAAACATATTACTTAGCTCTAAAGATTCGGTGAGCGAAGTTGCCTACACCTTAGGTTTTGATTATCCGCAGCATTTTAGTACGCTATTCAAGTCAAAAACAGGCCTAAGTCCGAGAGAATATAGAAATTTGAATTAAGATTATTGTGCCTAACAAAGGCTAGGCCGACAAGGCTCCTGCGTCGGCCTGTGCATAGACAACCGTTCTTGCAACTACACAAAAACAGAAAGAATTGGAAGACGAATACAGAATTTCTACCGAAATGCAATTGTTGGATATTGAAATGATTCATGGTTTTTTATCAACAAAAGCATATTGGAGTCTAAAGATTCCTAAGGAAACAGTAGTTAGGTCAATAGAGCATTCACTTTGCTTTGGTGTATATAAGGATAGCGAACAGGTGGGGTTTGCCAGAGTGATATCCGATTATGCGACAATTGCTTATTTAGGGGATGTTTTTATTCTTGAACCACACCGAGGAAGAGGGCTTTCAAAACTATTGATGAAGGCGATAATGAATCACGGTAAACTACAAGGCTTAAGAAGGTGGATGCTACTTACGGGAGATGCACATGGTTTGTACAAAAAATTTGGTTGGAAAGAATTAGCAGATTCAACCAAATGGTTGGAGCGGCATGAAAGTAAGGTGTACCAATAAAAACAATTGATCTAGTAAATCACTTTCCTTTAAACGAGTGCATAAATTTGATAATTATGGCAAAAGAGGCGGTGCTGGGAATCGTGATAAGTGTTTGTGTGGCAATGATAGTTTTTGCTATTGCTTGGTACCGATACGAGCAAAAACGAAATCGAGAGACTCAAAGAGAGATCTCCGATCGAGATTTATTACGGCTCCTTAATGATCAGCCGGATAAGCTACTAAGCCCTCACCAGTTACGGGATCTGACGGGTTTGAGCTTGGGTAAAGCACGCGGCCGACTCTCTTCCCTGTTTATGTACGGCATTTTAAATCGGAGCTCGAACAGTCGAGGACGGCATTTTTATGGCTTTAAGCACCCCCTGGAAGAAGAACCAGATTTGCCGCTTTCGTCGGACCCATTCCTAACGGTAGAAGACCTGCTGCAGATTTTTGAAGTGCACGATCAGCGAGTCTCTGCCCAAGAGTTGATCATGGCCACCGGCTTACCACTAGCAGTTATCAAGCGAGAAATGAAGTATTTCGAAAAACAGGGGATCGTCCAGAAGCTTCAACGTGCGGATGCTATGGGGACCATGACCTCACGTTTCTTTGTACTTCAAGAGCCCTACCGCAGCAACCCTAATCTTTTTCGCGAAAAGGCTAGTGTACTCAACCTAGAAATGCGAGAACTGCTACGCAATGATAATTTATTGGTGTAGCCTGCTACACGGAAAAGTCCCAATAGGGACGAACGGGCACAAGCGTGGTAGGAACAAATCGCTAGGCGATTTGGGAGTGCCTCGCTTAAGTCAAATTAGTTACCCCCCAACCGTTCCGCCCGAATCCCTGGTTTAATCTGCTCCGCAGCTTGAAATTGTATATCGGCTTCGCCGGTGCGGCCTGCATTGTAGAGGGCGGTGCCATAGTTCCAAACGGCGTCGGCATTATTGGGCTGGGTTTCAGCGGCCCGGCGTAAGTAATTAATGGCCTGGTCCAATTGCCCCGCAATGCCATTAGCTACTCCGAGTAGGCGTAATACTTCGTAATCATTGGGTGCAAGCTGCTCCGCGCGGCGCAGGTAACGGAAAGAAGCGGCCAAGTCATTACGCTCTTCGCCGGCAGCCCGTCCGGCGGCGGTCAGGACCAGGACGAGGTTGTCCCGGGCTTCCTGGTACCCGCCATCAATGTCGAGGGCGTGGTCGTAGTCGGCAATCGCCGCATCGTAATTTTTCAGGAAGAAGTGCGCACCGCCCCGGCCCAAAAAGGCATTTTTATAAGAGGGGTGAATTTCAATGGCCCGATTGAGGTCCGTGAGGGCATCAGTGAGTAAAAACTGATTGCGTGCTTGTTGGGCTTCCGTAAGGGTTTGGTAGAAATCTACCCGCACGGCCCCGGCGGCATTGCGGAGCTTGGCACTGTTGGGTTGCTTGGCCACGTCGGTGGTGAAGAGGGTGAAGTTGTCTTTCCAGGCGGGGTTGCGCAGCACCGTCAGTAGCCCAAAGACCAGCGTAATGGCGGGAATAAGGTAAGCGATCTTGGCACCAAATTTCTTTTGCAGACCGACGAATAAGGCGGCTACGGCCACGGCCCAACCCAGCGAAGGCATGAAAAGGAAGCGTTCGGACATATTCGTACCAACGCTGAAAAAGACGTTGCTAACAATGGATAAGGACGCCAGGTAAATGAGAATTCCCAGGGCGATAAAGCGGTGGGTCTTCCACTTGAGTAGGGCAAAAATACCGAGACCAGCGTGCAACAGCAGGCCCAGCCACGGCGTGATGCTGCCCCAGTCCATGACGGGAATAGCACGTGGGTAATAGTCGTGTACCAGGTTGAAAGGGGCGAAAAGTAGCCGCAGGTATACCCAGAGGGTGTGCATCACGGTGGCCATGCGGTCGCCGCTAGCGAGCTCTACCCACTGCCCGTTGGCGTTGAGCTCCAGGAAGGGGTTGTTGAGTAGCTCGTTGACGGGCTCTCCGAGCGAAAGACCGATGATGGAACTGCGTAGCGCCAGAAATAGGCCAGCAGCAGCCACCGTGGGAATAAAGTACAAAAGTCGGCTACCGCCCTTGGCTCCTTGCTTTTGAAACAGGAGTAACGTAATGGGCACAACGGCTAAAAAAGTAATGGTATTCTCTTTTGCGAGGCACCCCAGGAAGAAAAAGCCTGCACCTGCGGCCGCGCCCAAGAATGATTTTCTTTCCGCGCCACGCCATGCGAGCCACGCACCGGCAACGGCTCCGAGCAGGGCCACTATTTCATCTCGCCCCTTAATGTTGGCTACGGCCTCGGTATGTAGGGGATGGGCCGCGAAAAGTGCTGCGGTGGCTAGAGCAAACCACCACGGGACTTTTGACTGGGTTTGGGCTAAGTCGCGTACAAAGAGAAATATTACCAACACCAAGCCACCGTACCAAAGGGTATTGAGTAAGTGGTACCAAAAGGGCGAGGAATTAACCTCCCCTTCGATGGCAAACATGGCCAGGGTAAGCGGACGGTAGCGACCACCGGCGACTAAGCCGGTTTTGTCCGCATCCTGGAAGAAACCGTAAAAAGTGTCGTATTTGAAAATGCCTCCGATGCCTCCGATGCCCTCTTGTACAAAGGCGTTGTCCGTCAGGGTTATCGCGTCATCTAGGGCAAAATCATGGCCGAGCGTATTGGCGTACAAGAGGAAGGAAAAAGCAAAAAGACCGATGAGCTGGAGCCGGGCCTGTCGGTACCAAGGCAAAGCCACCTTACCTTTGGGCGCAGCCGCAGTTGCCGAGGTCGCTTTTGGAGCTGGGCGTTGCTTGCGGTTTTTCTTCGTCTTTTTAGCCATGGGATAAATGTACGGTACGCCCGGCATTGTGAACCTTCCTTAGGCGTTTAACCTTTCCCCCTTACGAACCTATTTCTTCCGCTATGCCTTTAATCCTAGTAACCAACGATGACGGAATTACCGCCCAGGGTATTCGTGAACTGGTAACAATTGCTCGTGATTTTGGTGAGGTGCTGGTGGTTGCCCCGGATAGCCCACAGTCGGCCCAGGGGCACGCTATTACCATCGAAACGCCCGTTTTCGTTCGCAAAAGCGAGGTGTTCGGTCCGGAGGTCGAAGCCTATGAGTGTAGTGGCACACCGGTAGACTGTGTCAAAATCGCTAAAAGTATTTTACTTAACGGAAGAGAACCGGACCTCTGTATTTCGGGGATCAACCATGGCAGTAATGCAGCGATCAACATCATCTACTCCGGTACCCTTTCTGCGGCCATGGAGGCGAGCTTGGAAGGTATTCCCAGCATTGGGTTCAGTTTTCTAGATTACCGAGCCGATGCGGACTTCAGCGTGTGCCGCCCGTACGTACGCAAATTGGTAGACTTCGTCTTAACTCGAGGTATGCAAACGGGGAATTTATTCAATGTTAATATTCCAAAACTGCCGGCGGGAGAAATTCGCGGTATCAAAGTCTGCCGCCAAGCGGAAGCACGCTGGGTGGAGGAGTACCAGGAAGGCCAAGACCCCCGGGGCCGAACGTATTACTGGCTTACGGGCCGCTTCGTCAATGAGGACGAAAGAACGGATACGGACGCCAGAGCACTACAAGAAGGCTATGTTTCTCTCGTCCCCAGCCACCACGACCTGACCAACTATAAAGCCCTGGCAAAATGGCAAGGCTTAGAGGCGGAATTGCAACCTGAAGGTGTTGACGAACAAGCAGGAAAGCCCAATGCTTCTCAGCAATTAGAAAAGTTCTGAAACCATTATGCTGACCGCTTACGCGCTAATTTCTACCGCTCCGTAAGCTATTTCCAGTAATGGCGCTGCCCCGTGTCGTACCGGTTACCTTTGTCTTAATATCTCATAGGAAAATACCTGCGACCAGGCCATTTGCGGCCAGCTTTAATTTTCTCTTACCTCGTTCGCGGGGATCATTATCTCATGAGAGTATTGCGAATAGTTTACTTTCACGCCGGATCGTTCACGAAGATGAGAACACCCACCATCCTCATCCGGCACCTATAAGAGAGCGGATCGTCTTCGGGCGGTTCGCTCTCTTTCTTTTAGTAGCTTCTAATAGCAGTGAAATCCCCCGATTATCCGAGCAATTCCTTACCAAATTTAAAGAACCAAACACCGGCCAAGACCATCGTACCGAGCACCAGGCCGCGGAGGCTTTTATTGCGGTATGCCCGGCGAAAAATATTCATTGGAATCAGGTTAAGACAAAGCGCAATCAGGGCCAAGGTCCGCTCTTGGAAAAAAATGGGCCGACTAGCACTCTCGGTGATCCATCCTGCTACCTCTTTCAGGAGAAAATAACCCAGGGTGGAGACGATAAAGGCGGTGAGTAATCCGGTAAGTATATGATCGTACTTGGAAACCATATTGGGGGCTTAGAAAGGTAAATTGGAAAGTGAGGCTACGGGGAAGTAACGGGAAATTAGGCTGGAAAGTACGAGCATATTTCCCAACACATCGGATAAACTTGCCGCCGACTGCGTCAGGCGGTAAGATGTATCCAATTAGCGGAAGTAGAGAGAGTAGTCCACCGGACCATTTCCTCATCGGCAGCACCTTTTGCGGGAGTAGCCGCAAAAATTCCTCCGATGTGTGAAATGAGAGGCGAAACTTTAGCCAACGTCCGCGGAGTAAAATAACCTTTAAAGACCTACTCCACGTATTCCTGCCGCTTAATCAGTAGCACCCATTCCGCGTCGGGATTGTCGTCTACCCGGTAGCCATAGTCATAGCAGAAATGGTAGAGGGTGTCGTTGCGGGTGCGGTATTCGTTGGTGAAATAGCGAAACTTAAAGCCCCGATCAATCAACCGGTCTTTGCGAACGTTGGCTTTCCCGTCGGGATTTAGTTCTGCCAGTACATTGCGATTGTGGCGCAGGATATTGTTAATGCTGCGTTGAAAAACGCGGTCTTCCGCATTACGCCGGTTATGAAAGGTGGCACGGCAGGAAGTAGAACAGAACTTTTTGTCGGTTCGTCCAGTAAATTCTTCTCCGCATTCGGGGCAGTTGCGTTTCGTCCGCATTACGATCAATCTTTCAATGTTTATGCGGCGCGGCCGCGGGTGCCATGACCATTTTTGGCAGAGAGCAAAGAGAAAACAATTTCAGGGTGAGGGAAGGTTCAATTTTAGAAAACCTAATCCACTTCTTCTGGTAAAAGAAAACGTTCTTCATTCACCAGCATATAATTTCCACCACTATCGTAAAGGCTACCGGTCGGGAAAACCATGGAGAAAACTTCTTCGAAGTAGGCTCTGGCAGCGCGTTTGTTTATTTGGGTGTCTGCCAGTCGGTTGTAGACAATTGCCCCTCCTGGCACCAGGCTCTCCTGTAGCAGCTTGAGGAAGTTGGTGGTATTTAGGTGCTCCGGGATCGTTGCATCCTGAAAAACATCGACACATATCAAATCGTACGTCCTACTGTCCAATTGGAGGAACTGGAAAGCATCTGCCTGTCTGATTTCAATCTTTGACGCCAGGGCCGGCAGGCTATAAGCGGAAGCCAACTCAATGATAACAGGATCAATCTCTACGGCAACGAAATCATAGTCGAGCTCTAGGTGACGCTCCAGTAACTCCGGGATACTGCCCAGGCCAAGGCCCAATACCAGGACGGAAGCCCGTTCGGGTAAGAGTTCGAAACGAAAGGATTCGAAAAGCTTGCGAAAATTCAGGTAGTAATCACCAAAACTGTAGATGGCCTCTTCGGCCACCAACTGTAACCGACCGTGTACCAAACTAACTTGCAGAAAAGCATTGTGCTCCGAAGAAGCGGTTTCGAGAATCTGCTCGTGGAGGTAGCTCAGCCAGCGACGGTGGCGGGGTATTTTCTTGTGCACGACGTAAAGGTAGCGCCAGCCGGCCAACTTATCCGTAGCCTGTTTTGTCTACCAGCATATGACCCGCTTGCGTTATTTATGGTCCCGCCTTGTGCTTACCCGAAAAATGGCTCGGCTTCGTTATCGCCGGCTCCAGCAGCTATACCGGGAACCCACTAAACATAACTGGGGGCTAGACGTACTCTTCGCTACCGCTGATTTTCTGGGTGTTTTCGACCGTTACGAGGCCTTTAGTAATGCTCTTTTTTCGCGGACGCGACCACTGAGTATGGTAGAGATCAATCTTCTGCGGCCAATTTTTGGGGCTAGTATTCCGTATCACCTCATCAGGGTGGACGAACGTGCCTGGATTGGGCCCAGCTGGAGTAACTTCTGTTACGTAAGTTTCTTTACCATAAATAGCTGGGGACCAATGAGCCCAGCGACCTTAGTACACGAGCTTGTCCACGTCTGGCAGTATAGTCATCTTGGAGCAGTCTATATTCCGCGTGCCTTGGCTGCCCAGTGGTCAGAAATGGGATATAATTACGGAGGGATAGGCCCGCTAGAGTGGCATGATTGCTTAGAGGATTTCAACTATGAACAACAGGCGGATCTAATCGAGGACGCCTTCAGATTGGCAAACGCTTATCCTCCGCAATGGGTGAAAGGGCGGGGGGCAGAAGTCTTACCCGCTTATTATCCCTATTTAGCCGAAGTGAGGGAGCGGGAACTTCCTAAGGTTCTGAAAATTTAAGCTTGACGTTCTCCAAGTTCCTACAATCAGACTATCTGACTACCTTTGGCTCGCTACAAACCAACCTCGCTCCCATGGCCCTAAAGTATCGTCGGATAATGCTAAAGTTGAGTGGTGAAACCTTAATGGGTGACCAACAGTACGGTATCGACTCTAAAATGCTTATTTATTACACTGAACGGATTAAAGAGTTGGTCGATTTAGGGGTGGAAGTAGCAGTTGTTATTGGAGGGGGTAATATTTTTCGAGGGCTCTCCGCCTCGGAATCTGGCGTAGAACGTACCCAAGGAGATTATATGGGTATGCTGGCTACCGTAATTAATGGCATGGCCTTGCAAAGTATGATGGAAACCCACGGCGTCTTCACCCGGCTCATTTCCGCCATCGAAATGAAACAGATCGCCGAGCCCTACATCCGCCGCCGCGCCGTTCGGCATCTGGAAAAAGGGCGGGTCGTTATTTTTAGCGCTGGGACGGGTAATCCTTACTTCACAACCGATAGCGCCGCCGCGCTGCGGGCCAATGAGATCAAAGCGGACATCATCCTGAAGGGAACTAGGGTAGACGGTATCTATACGGCTGACCCTGAAAGAGACCCCTCGGCCACCAAGTACGACACCATTTCCTTTCAGGAAGTAATGAGTAAAGGGCTGAGAATTATGGATCAGGCCGCCTTTGCCCTCTGTGCCGATAACAATATGCCCGTCATTGTTTTCAATATTAACGAGCCAAGCAACCTGCGTAGAATCATGCTTGGGGAGCCCGTTGGTACCCTGGTGACTAACGGGTAATCCGTTAAACCGCACCATCCGACACTTCTTCGGTAGTTTTTAAGTACCAAAAGCGCGGAATACCCGTACTTAGGGTAAATCTCTGGTCTCATGCGTTTTTTGCTTCCCTTTGCCATGCTCCTTTTTAGCTCCCTGTGGCTCCCCGCTCAGCCAATGGACAATGTAAGGATGGACTCCATCTTTCGAATGGTACTCGATTCAGTGACGGGGCAGCCGGGCCGCTGGGAACTTACCATCGGAGACTTCAAAATGCTCTGCCTCACCGACGAAAGCCATGATCGAATGCGGATCATTACGCCAGTACAACGTCTGGAAGATGCCACCCCTGAAGAAATTTATAAATGCCTGGAGGCTAATTTCCATACTGCACTCGACGTGAAATACGCCATCGCAGATGACATGATCTGGGTCGCCTTTATTCATCCACTCGGATCTTTGCAAGACGATCAGTTAATCGATGCCCTTAAGCAAGTGCGTAGCGCGGCGCTAACCTACGGTACTATCTATACTAGTACGGATTTGGTCTTCCCGAAACCAGAAGGAGATAAGCAAGAATCGAAGCCAAAAACCAAGGAGCCTCCGGTGATTAGAGGGAGGTTGTAGTCTGGTGATCTGGTAGTACCCGCATACCGTTTGTACGGCTTTGCCGCACTCCCTTTTTTGCGAAGAATTAGACGTGAATAATTGATTGTTCTAGCCCGGATAACTTTATTACCAGACCACCAGACCACCAGACCACCAGACCACCAGACCACCAGACCACCAGACCACAATCCACCCTACGGCATTTTCCCTAGACTAATCCCCTGTGGTCTCCTTTCAAAACTGGCTTTATCGAGTAACGATTCGTAGCAAGCCGAGTGGAGGCGAAGGCGGGTGTCTAGGCGGCCGAAAAGGTTGTTATTCATATTGGGATAAGTGCGGTTACTCAATACGACAAAGACCAGGTCTTCCACGGGGTCGGCCCAGACGGCGGTACCAGTAAAGCCTAAGTGGCCGAAAGCCTGTTCCGAAGAATAGGGGGAGAGATTCATACGTCGATTCTCGTTCAACTGCTTCATGTCGAAGCCAAGGCCCCGGCGGGTTTCGTTGGGGTACCGTTGGGTGAATAGGCGGACGGTTTCTGGCTTCAAATACTGCCTTCCTCCGTAATTCCCCTCCTGTAGTAGCATCTGAAAAATAGTGGCTACATCTCGTGCGGAGCCGAAAAGCCCAGCGTGGCCACTTACACCACCCAGCATCGCGGCACCCATATCGTGCACGGTGCCGTGTACCAGGTGCTGGCGAAAATAGCGATCCTGCTCCGTAGGGGGAATGCGCCGTTTGGAGAATTGCCGGAGCGGATTAAAGGTCAAGGTAGCTAGCCCCATGGGACGGTAAAAGTTACGGGCGGCGTATTCATCTACCGTTAGTCCACTTACCTGGTCGACGATCTTTGCCATCAGGTAGAAACCCAAGTCGCTATAGCGGTACTGGCCTTCATTGGGCAGCTCATTGTGGTAGAGCTTGTGCCACATGGAGTCGACGTACTCCCGATGCATGTAGAGCTGGTCGCTGACGGGAATGACGAAATCTCCCGTGGGCTGCCGCCGGTACCACTGGGAGCTAGGGTTGCCGTTTGGGGTAATGGTTTCGGCGTAGAACGGAATCCAGCTCCGCAAGCCGGCCCGGTGGGCCAGCATCGGGCGGAGGGTTAAAAACTCAACGGCAGAGTTGTCTAAACCAGGTAGGTAATTACTAATCGGCGTGTCTAGGTTAAGTTTCCCCTCTTCCACCAACTTCATGATGGAAATGGTCGTAGCGGCCACCTTAGTTATCGAGGCGAGGTCATAAAGATCTGATTCATGGACCTTGCGCTTTTTGTTATAAGTGTGGTAACCGAACCCTTTTTCGTAGACGATCTTGCCATTGCGAGCTACCAGTACCACCATGCCGGGAGCAGCACGCTTATTCATGGCTTCCCGGGCCAATACGTTCACTTTGGCGGCTAGCCGGTTACCGTCGAAGCCAACGGCTTCGGGCTCGGCGTAGCCCATCCGGAAAGCAGCGTTGGTTTCCAAGCCGTCGTTAAATTTAGCGGCCGGGCTGGCCGTGATGGGCAGCCGACCGCTGATCTTATTAGCTCCGAACAGGGCCTGGGCCGCGGCATCTTGCGCAATATCATCGCGGCTGTAGGCCATTAGCACTGTTCCGGAACCATCCAGCGCACTAAGGGAGTAAGGGTTGCCAAACACGGTTACAATGACCCGAGCCTTTTCGTCGAGCTTTCTCAATAAGGAGAGCTCTGTGGCCTTAATCGGTACTTTCTCCCGAAAGCGGCTACCATCACTGTAAAGGGCGACTACCACCAGGTCATCCTCGGCGACTTGTCGTACAATACGGTCTGTTTCTCCAGTGGATAAACCGTAGCTGGCCTTTAGGTGGGTCACCTTACCGTAGTCATCCAAACGTTTGGCGAAGGGAGTCGGATTTTCTCCGCCAATGTGAACGGCAATAATTTTTCCACGCTCAAGATCGGTAATTGGTACTAAGTTCTCCCGGTCACGGACCAGCGTCATGGCCTCTTCGAAGAGCTTCTGCTTCAAGGCATAGGCCTCCGGGGTATTCAGCTGGCCCCGTAAGTTTGTGAGCGGAGGGAAGGTCGCTTTGGTCAGCCCAAGCCGATATTTTGCTAGAAGGATCCGACGCACTTTTTCATCTAGCCCTGCTTGGGTAATCTTCCCCTCCTTCAGGTAGCGTTTAATGGCCTCAAAGGCAGCGGGTGTGCTTTCGGGCAACAGTAAGATATCCGATCCGGCGGCAATGGCCTCGGCTTCTACTTCTCCGTTTCCGTAGTGTTTCGTTACCCCTTTCATTTCTAGCCCATCGGTGAACACCAAACCCGTAAAGCCCATTTCGTTGCGCAGCAGGTCCGTCACGATGGGGGTACTAAGGGAGGAGGGGCGGTTTTGCCGTGCGTCAAGGGCTGGAATTTGGAGGTGGGCCGCCATGATACTACCCACCCCGTAGCGGATCAGGGCTTGGAAAGGATAGAGTTCCAGACTGTCAAGCCGTTGCCGAGGGTGTGGAATAACGGGCAGGTCATAGTGGCTGTCTACCCCCGTATCCCCGTGCCCCGGGAAGTGTTTAGCACTGGCCAGAATACCATTTTCTTGCAGGCCTTGCATGTATTTGTAGCCCTTGATGGTGACGTTATAGCGGTCTTCCCCAAAACTGCGCGTATTGATCACCGGGTTGTCAGGGTTGTTGTTAACGTCCAGTACGGGGCTGAAGCTTACGTTCACGCCCAGGCGGTGCATTTGGCGGGCGATTTCGGCACCCATATCATAGATCAGTTCGTTATTTCTTATCGCTCCTAAGGCCAGCTGTTTGGGGAAGCCGATCGTTTGGTCGGGCAGGCGCATGCCCAGGCCCCATTCCGCGTCCATACTAACGAGTAGTGGAACGTTCGCCAGGCGCTGGTATTCATTCGTCAGTTCTAACTGTTTCTCCGGAGTACCCTGGAAAAAACACAGTCCGCCGACTTTGTATTTTTTGATCTCCGCCTTCACGTGTGCGATGTGGTCCGGACCTCGGTCGGAGTGCGCCCGCAGCATAAACAATTGGCCGGTGCGCTCGTCGGGCGTCATGGAGGTAAATACGGAATCTACCCAGGCTTTTTCCGCCATGGTATGGGTAGACAGGTCGCCGCGATAGGGTTGTTGACCACATAATATCGCCGCCAAAAGGCAGAGTAGTAGTAAGGATAGTGGTCGTTTAATTTGTTGAAGTGTCATTTTAACTGAAGAAAAACCGTTCGTGGGATGAAATCTTTTTTGGGGCGCTTACCGCAGGTGCAGTGAAAGAGGTAAAGAGCAGAGAAAAAGAAGCGATGGAAAATAAACCAATGGTATATTTTACCACCAAATTATAAACGCAGCAAATTACGAATTAGGCGCACTTTCCCGTTAAAATTTGGCAAAAACCCACCAGAACGAACTGTTTTATGCTGAATACGCTGGTTTTCTGTCATTTTTAACGCATATTTAAGTCAGAGCGTAATTAAAATAATGCTATATGAATTGGAAGGCGTTTCTCTTGTGCTTCTTTACTGCTGGCTTCTTTACCGCTTGCATTGAAGAAGATTCCGGTTTGGTGGATATGATTGCTCCAGAGCCATACACTATTGACGTTGCGGCCCAGGAGGGTACTGGCCTGCCAAATGCTGTCATCATTGAGCGGGTCGTCTTTACGGATGATAAAGGGGAAGAAGTCTGGAACCAAGGAATGCACGTACAAATGGCTTTTAACCCTTGTTCCAGCGGCTGGTGCAAGGCTAGAGTGGACGACTGCGGTGTCGATAGCCGCGTGAAGTATAACTATGCCGAGACGGGCAACTCCGCAAGTATTAATTTTGCCGACTTTTCTACCTCCTTTACCGTTAGCGGATGGGCCGTAGAAGGTGCTCCTTTTCAGTTCGAACGGGATAAGGCAAAGATTATGCTGACTTGCGAGAATTGCCCGGGTAATATCAGTGATGGTACTCCATTCACCAAGCGGGAAGTAGAGCTGAAGGTGATTCGCTAAAATATATGGGCAAGGAGCTCCCGCTCCGAAAAGTTCAAGCATTTTATGTTGGGAAGCGCATTTTGGCGCCTAACAATGACAAAAAGACTATTTCCGATACGTGGAATATGAGGAAATTTTTTTGCGCTTGAGTCATGTCTATAATTTCTACCCAGCTTAAATGACGCAGGAAAACTTTACTAATGAGTTTGAAAAACTCAGGCCGCAGCTACGATCTTACGTACTGCGCATGACGGCCAGTGTCCACGACACCGAAGACATTTTACAGGATACCTGGCTCCGCGCTCACCGGGGGCTGGCTACTTTTCGTGGGGACTCCTCCTTCAAAACTTGGTTGTTCTCCATTGCCTCTAACCTCACAGTAGATAACCTCCGCAAGCAAAAACGCTGGCCCGAAAACGTAACGGATATTTGTAAAGAAGCGGCAAAGAAGGATCCAACCCACTTTCTTGAAACGATGAAGCTGATCGAAAGCTCCGAATACGCGAAATTTGAGATTAGGGAGCACATTGCTTTTTGCTTTACGTGCATTGCAAAATCGCTGCCCTTAGAACAACATTTATGTTTGTTGCTAAAAGAAATTTACGATTTTAAACTAAAGGAGGTCGCGATTATCCTCAGTACCAATTTGGCTTTGGTAAAATATCACTTGCATACAGCCCGGCAAAAGATGATCGATTTGTTCGAGGGACGTTGCGCCCTAGTTAATCAGGAAGGTATTTGCCATCAATGTTCCGAAATCAACGGCATCTTCAATCCTAAGCAAGACGCCCAGCAAGAGTTGATGAAAATTAAGCTCGTGCGCGAGGCCGGGCGGAAGGATAAACAGGAATTATTTGACCTCCGGATGGAAGTACTTAAGGGAATTGACCCTTATAGTTCTAGAGCACACGAGCTACAGCTGCATCACTTAGAGCACAATAGAAAGGTGATGGAAAAATATTTGGAAGAAAAAAAAGAATAATCCTATCCTTTTTCTCGCCTGCATCGTCCAAGCATAAATCGCCGCGTTGAGAGGAGGTACAGGATCGTACCCACCTTCAGTAAAAGCACGGC
>JBCDGT010000010.1:0-14054 GCA_038750915.1 Bacteroidota bacterium | reverse complement strand
GCGGAGCAGCTCATCCCGATCACCAGTAGCAGGATCTACCCGTAAGACCCTACCCGTCTCTCGCTCCGTTACCCAGAGTAAATCATCCGGACCATAAGCCAAATCCCAGGGGGTAATCAAAAAATTATCAGAGCCGACGGACGTCATGGTGAACGTCTCATCCTGGGCCGAGGTAATTAAACAACAAGTGAAAAGTAGGATAAGAGAAATAATACTACGGAGCAGTAACCTAGAATGCATTAGTAATGATTTAAAGGGGTACTAATGCCAGTTTCATTTTTCGTAAACAGCGAAGCTTTAAAGCAGCGATCTTTCTAAAGTTAGGTTGAAATGTAATTAAGATAAACCTTAGCCTACTATTCAGACGCAAGCCCCAGCAGCTCACCCCTTCAAAAGAAGAGCATTTTTTGAGTATTAACTTATTCACCAACCTGATGCTGGGCTAATTCAAACGTAGTTGGCGCCTGCGGTCGCGCAAAAATTATCAGGTAAAAGTATAAGGTGAGTGCATTAACACAGTTCATTTTCCCGATTCAATCATTTGGGATCATTCCTAAAACCCGGGCTAACATCTCGCTCGTCTCGCCACCGTGCCATACGGCGCGTAAGGTCGTCCGCTGAGGAACACCCGTCAACTCAATAGATTTTATCCGCATATCGTATCCCGCCAATAAAATGGTTGGGACGATGGCCAACCCTAGTCCGTTTGCCACTAAACGATAAATGGAACTCGCGTTAACTGTAGTATGGGATACTGTAGGGGTAAAGCCTTCCGCGTCAAAAAGCTGCATGACGGTCTCGTAGTAACTAGAACTATAACTGGATTCAAAGAGGATGAATGGCTCTTCGTGCACTTGTCGCAGCCCCGTGAACGACTCGGGGGTAAGCGGATGATCTTCAGGTAGGACCAGGGAGAAAGTATCCTCAAACACCGCTCGCATCCTCAGAGGAGGAGGTACCCGTTCCAGGCGGACAAAACCTAGGTCAATCTCCCGACTAAGCAAGGTTTCCAGCTGCTGCTGGTTATCCATTTCCTTAAGAGAGAAATGAATGTCTGGATACAACGTACTCACCTTTAACAGTAAGTCAGGAACAGTGTGCTGCATAGCCGAGCCGATATAACCAATCCGCAGTTGTCCACGCAGACCTTCCCCTACTTGTCGGGTAGTCGTAAGGATATGCTCCAGCTCCCTTAATAGTACTTCCGATTTATCCCGCAAGAAGGAGCCCGCAGGTGTAAGCTCCACCTTCCGGTTATGGCGCTTGAAGAGGGCCACTCCCAAGTCTTCTTCTAGTTGGCGGATTTGCCGGCTCAGGCCAGGTTGCGCAATAAACAGACGTTCCGCTGCACGACGGAAGTGCAGTTCCTCGGCAACAACCAAGAAGTACTTAAGGTGACGTAGCTCCATTGAGAACTATTTAGCATCAATAAAGCCTAAAGATAGTCTTGTTTGACATCAATTAAAGCTAGAACTTTGCCTAGCCACCACAGCACTTCCACAACAGGGAATTATACTATGGCGAGGGAAAATATCCCTCGCCATCCACAAATCTTAATACGCCATGTTCCAATTCGGAACCAAACCACTCTCCCGAGCAACGGCCATTGCTCTGGCCAAAGGCGAACTGGATAGCCTTTTGTCTATCCAAGCGAAAAATCGGATAAATAGCGCCCGTACAGCCGTGGAGCACATGGCGGCTGGCACCAAAGCCGTTTACGGTATTAATACTGGCTTTGGTCCACTCTGTGACACCCAAATCACCCCGGATCAAACCAACTTACTCCAGAGAAATCTATTACTCTCGCACGCCGTGGGCGTTGGAACCCCCATTAGTCCAGAATTGGCCAAGCTGATGTTGGTGTGCAAAATTCAGGCACTAAGTCAGGGTCACAGCGGAATTAGGCTATCCGTCATTGATCGGATTCGTTACTTCCTGGAACACAACCTTATCCCCGCCGTTCCGGAGCAGGGTTCTGTCGGGGCATCGGGGGATTTAGCCCCCTTAGCCCATCTTTTCCTACCCTTAATCGGAGCGGGAGAATTTTGGGATGGCCAACAACTACGACCAGCCGAAGCTGTCCTCCAAAAACACGGCCTAGCGCCGCTGGAGTTAAAGGCGAAAGAAGGATTGGCCCTCATCAACGGCACCCAATTCATCCTAGCCCACGCCGTTTGGGGACTCGACCGAATGGCGTACCTACTCGACCTAGCCGACCTGGCCGGGGCAATGAGCCTCGAAGGTTTTCAGGGCAGCGCCGCTCCCTTTCGGGCCAACCTGCACCAACTGCGTCCATTCCGGGGCTGCCAGGAGGTAGCCGCCCGCATTCGCCACTTTCTCACGGGGTCGGAGAACATGCAGAGTCACGCTGCCTGTAGTCGGGTGCAAGACCCCTACTCCGTGCGGTGCATGCCTCAGGTACACGGTGCTTCCCGAAATGCTTTCTACCATCTTGAAGAACTGGTTGAAGTTGAACTTAACTCCGTTACCGACAACCCCGTCATTCTAAGCGAAACGACTGCGATCTCCGGCGGAAATTTTCACGGGCAGCCCCTGGCCATGGCCCTTGACTATTGCTCCCTGGCGGCTGCCGAACTCGGTAATATCTCCGATCGGCGGTGCTACCTCCTACTGGAAGGCCACTACGGCTTACCTCGCCTACTGACCAAATCCGGTGGCCTTAACTCCGGCTTCATGATCCCCCAGTACACTACCGCGGCGCTGGTTACGGAAAACAAATCACTCTGCTTCCCCCCTTCCGCCGATAGCGTGCCAACTTCTCTCGGACAGGAAGATCACGTCTCCATGGGCAGTATTTCTGGCCGCCGCTTCAACCAAATTCTCGGCAACCTCGAAAAGATTCTGGCCATCGAACTGCTTTACGCTGCTCAGGCCATGGAATTCCGTCGCCCGCTCCGTTTCTCGAAGATATTAGAAGAAAACCACACCCTGATCCGCCGCCACGTCCCCAAGCTAACCGACGACCGTCTGCTAAAAGACGATATCGCCGCCATGGTAAGCCTAGTAAAGCAACGCGCTTTCACCGTAGGATTGAATATCAAAAATCAGCAACCTAAAGTCAAAAATCAAGCATCCTACTAGTCGTGCCTTTCTCAAATCACCCTTCGCCCGTGGTCCATCGCCCCTCTCCCACCACCTCCGCTTTTCAGGACCAAATCCGTCTAGGCCTTCCAGATACCCTACCGCCACGGCGGGAAGTTCCGACCGATATAAATCGGGCGCCGCGACGGAAAGACAGCCTCAGCCCCACCGAAAAAGAATTAGCACTACGTAATGCCTTACGCTATTTCCCAGCAGAATGGTACCAGGAATTAGCCCCAGAATTTGCGCAAGAACTACGAGAGTACGGCCGTATCTATATGTACCGCTTCAAGCCGTCCTACGCTATGTATGCTCGTCCGCTCAGCGATTATCCGGGTGAATCGCTGCAAGCGCGTTCCATTATGCTCATGATCCAGAACAACTTGGACCCGGCCGTAGCGCAGCACCCGGAAGAACTGATCACTTACGGTGGCAACGGTTCCGTCTTCCAAAACTGGGCGCAGTACCTACTGACCATGCGCTACCTAAGTGAAATGACCGACGAGCAGACCCTGCACCTTTATTCCGGTCATCCTATGGGTTTATTTCCCAGCACTCCGGCCGCGCCCCGGGTGGTAGTAACCAACGGGATGATGATCCCAAATTACTCCCGGCCCGACGACTGGGAAAAATTCAATGCCCTTGGTGTAACCCAGTACGGGCAAATGACGGCGGGCTCCTTTATGTACATCGGTCCGCAGGGCATCGTGCACGGCACGACGATCACCGTCATGAATGCGTTCCGCAAAATTGGTGTTGCTCCTCAGGGTAAAATTTTCCTTACCGCTGGTCTTGGTGGCATGAGTGGTGCTCAGCCTAAAGCTGGGAACATTGCTGGTTGCATCACCATCTGCGCGGAGGTAAATCCGGCTGCCGCCCGCAAGCGCCACGAGCAAGGTTGGGTAGACGAGCTGGTAGACGATCTCAATGATTTAGTAGCGCGTACGCAGGATGCTGTGAAGCGTAAAAAAGCCGTGTCGATCGCTTATCTCGGCAACGTAGTCGACGTATGGGAACGCTTACTAGAAGAAGGTATTCACGTTCACCTGGGCTCCGACCAAACCTCCTTGCACAATCCTTGGTCCGGTGGCTATTACCCCGCTGGGGTATCCTTCGCAGAGGCCAACCGGTTGCTGCGCGACGATCCGGAACAATTCAAAAAACTAGTAGTCGCTAGCCTAAAGCGGCAGGCGGCGGCCATCAACGCCCACACGGCCAAAGGCACCTACTTCTTTGACTACGGAAATGCCTTTCTGCTGGAAGCTTCTCGTGCCGGAGCGAAGGTGCTGGCCGCAGATGGAGAAAACTTCCGCTACCCCTCCTACGTTCAGGATATTCTCGGGCCCATGTGTTTTGACTATGGCTTCGGTCCCTTCCGTTGGGTCTGCACCTCTGGCACCCCAGAAGACCTGGCGCTTACTGATCGCCTTGCTCTTGAAACCTTAGCAGGCATCCTGCGCACTGCGCCCAAAGAAATCGAGCAGCAACTGCAAGATAACATCACCTGGATCCGGGAAGCGGAGGCCCACCGATTAGTGGTAGGTAGCCAGGCCCGCATCCTTTATGCTGATGCGGAAGGCCGTCAGAAAATTGCCCTGGCCTTCAACCGCGCTATCTCCGAAGGTAGTTTAGGACCGGTCGTCCTCGGCCGCGATCACCACGACGTGAGCGGCACCGACAGCCCCTACCGCGAAACCTCCAATATCTACGACGGCAGCCGCTTTACCGCCGACATGGCCATCCACAACGTGATCGGAGACAGCTTCCGCGGCGCCAGCTGGGTGTCCATCCACAACGGCGGCGGCGTAGGCTGGGGAGAGGTCATCAACGGCGGTTTCGGCCTCGTTCTGGATGGCACGCCGGAAGCCGAAGCGCGACTTCGCAAGATGCTCTTTTTTGACGTCAACAACGGCATCGCCCGCCGCTCCTGGGCCCGTAATTCTGAGGCGATATTCGCCATCAAGCGGGAGATGGAAAGGACGCCTGGATTGGTGGTAACGTTACCTAATTTGGTGGATGATGAGGTCGTCGGCCGAGCGTTTCCGGCAGACGGAGTCGCCGCAGACATCTCGTCTGCCGACCCCACAACCAGTTAATCCTCCCAGGTCGGCGGACGAGCTGCGCTCAGCCGACGACCTTATCCATACCCAATGCTCTTCAAAAACATTCACCAACTCCTCCAAATTCGGCCAGTCGACCAGCGATGGGTCGCAGGAAGTGATATGGCTGAATTACCGCATATCGAAGACGCCTTCCTGATTACGGAGGGGGATCGCATCGTCGCCTTCGGACCGATGGCCAAATGCCCCGCCTCTCATCCGGGTGAAGTAATCGACGCCACCGGGAGGATTTTACTCCCTGCCTGGTGTGACAGCCATACCCACTTGGTCTACGCTGGCAATCGGGAAAACGAATGGCTCGCCCGACTACAGGGCCACAGTTACGCCGAAATCGCGGCGAACGGCGGCGGTATCTTAAACTCCGCCCGCCTGCTCAACGAGACCTCCGAAGAAGAACTCTACGAGCAAAGCCGTCACCGGTTGGAAGCCGTGATGCGGATGGGTACCGGAGCCGCTGAGATTAAATCTGGCTATGGACTAACGGTGGAAGGAGAGTTAAAAATGCTGCGGGTAATTCGCCGACTAAAGGAAAACTATCCGGTGGCCATTAAAGCTACTTTCCTGGGTGCTCACGCTTTGCCGGCAATTTATCAGGATGATAAAGCCACCTACCTCCGGGTATTGATCGATAAGCTACTACCTCGGATAGCTAAGGAAGGGTTAGCCGATTACGTTGACGTCTTCTGTGAAAAGGGCTACTTCAGCGTAGCGGATACCATTCAACTTATGGAGGCAGGGAACAAACACGGTTTACAGCCCAAAATCCACGTCAATCAGTTCACTGCCCTCGGCGGTGTTGCTGCCGCAGTTGCCAATAATGCCCTATCGGTAGATCATCTCGAGGAATTGATGGATGCTGACATTACCGCACTGCAGGATTCACAAACAATGCCAGTGGCCCTCCCTGGTTGTTCCTTTTTCCTAAGGATTCCCTACACCCCAGCGCGGCGGCTCTTGGCCGCTGGCCTCCCACTGGCTTTAGCTACCGATTACAATCCTGGCTCCGCTCCTTCGGGGAATATGAACCTGGTCGTCTCTCTGGCCTGCTCCCAAATGGGCCTATTGCCCGCAGAAGCCATTAACGCCGCCACACTAAACGGTGCCTACGCTATGGGGCTGGAAACCGAGCTTGGTTCTGTAACGGTTGGTAAGCGGGCCAACTTGCTTTTGTCGGAGCCATTGCCCTCTTTTACCGCGCTCCCCTACTCTTTCGGCGAAAATTTGTTGACACACGTGATGATAGGAGGTAACTTTATCCCTTTACCATGAACAATTACATAGCCCCCAACGTCGCGGAATGGACGGGCCGCGCTACCTGTCCAGATTTACCACCACAGTATTGGTACCAGCGCATCGGTTTGCTCGATGCCCGCTTACCGGAGGGCCAGTGGCCAGCAGCTACCCACGCTTTGCTGGGCTACGCCTGCGATGAAGGCGTACGGCGTAATCACGGCCGGGTAGGCGCGGTAGAGGGGCCATCCGTAGCGCGTTCTTACCTTAGTAAAATGGCGGCACACTTTCCACAAGCTACCAAGGTGGTGGACGCTGGCGACATTAGCTGTACGGATGGGAACATGGAAGCCTGCCAAAGTACCTACGCGGAAACGGTGGCTCGCCTCCTCAAGCAGAATATCTTTCCCATTGGCATCGGTGGTGGTCACGACATCGCCTTTGGCACTTTTTCCGGCCTACTTTCCGGGCTAGCCCCCCAATCCGTGCAACAGATTGGGATCCTAAACTTCGACGCCCACTTCGATCTACGCCCTTTTATTCTCGGACCCAACTCCGGCACCCCCTTCAACCAAATCCTGACCGATTATCGCGAAAGAGTAGAATACTTCGTGGTCGGTATTCAGGCTGCGGCCAATATGCCCTCACTCTTCGACATTGCTCACCTCTTTGACGTCAAGTATATTTCTAGTACCGCTTGCGGTAATGATCCCGCCAGCCGCGCTGCCGTTATCACCCAACTGCAAGCCTTCCTCGATCGCATCGACTACCTCTACATCTCGGTAGACCTCGACGGCTTTTCCTCGGCCTACGCTCCAGGCGTGAGTGCGGCCTCGCCCGTCGGCTTTGCTCCGGAATTCTTCTTCCCCGTGTTCCAAGAGGTCATGAAAAGTGGCAAAGTAGTAGCGCTGGATATTGCGGAGTTTTGCCCGGCGCATGATGTGTCGGGGCAGACTAAGGTGTTGTTGGGGCGGGTGGTGGAGGCCGTGGTAGCCTAAAATTAAATTAAAACGCCCCCCACAAAATGTGGGAGGCGCTAAAAAGACTACAAAGTAATCTAGTGCAAATTCTTTGCGTGGATTTTTATAGACTGTAGCCGATGCTCAAGCTGAAATCGCGGCCGCGGCGAAACAGACCGAAGATGTCTTCGGTGCCTTTGAACTCAGAGAAGAATTTGTATTCCGGGTCGATTAAGTTGCGAGCGCGTACTGAAATACGAAGGTTATTGATCTTCTTGCTCATCGAAATATCCAATTGGCTACGGCCTTGCTCGAAGATATCAGGAGCACCAACGGCACCGATGGAGTTGAGTCGTTTACCGAAGTAGTTGTACGCAATAACACCGTCCCATCCCGCATCTACGTTGGTGTAGGATAGGTTGAGATTGGCCACGAAGGGGGACTGTCCACTGAAGGTCCGGGTAGCACTAAAATCAGGGTCGATGGGTAGTGCCTCTTCGACAATCCGTGGATCAACGTCCTGTTCAGATTCGATGAGGGCCATGTTGCCACTGATGGTGAAGTTTTGCAGCTTTTCGGAAAGGAAACTGAGCTTTTTACGAATCTCTAACTCAACACCATAAAGGGTTGCCCGATCTGAGTTCGTCCAAGTAAATTGCTGAGAACCCGCACGGCGGAAAGTCGTTACGATGGGGTCACGGAACTGCTTGTAGAAAGCGCTAATCGCTAGTACTTCCCCACCTTCGGGGAAAATCTCGTAGCGGAGGTCATAGTTATCAATACTGGTAAGACCAAGTTCAGGATTACCGAATACGGGAACTTCTCCGGCAAAACTTGTCGCACGGAAGGGGGCAATTTCTCGCATGTTGGGTCGGGCGATGGTCTGGGTAAAACTAGCACGTAAGTTGCTGTTTTCACGGACTTTGTACACCAGGTTAACCGCTGGCAAGATCGCCGTAGTGTCAATCTCACCGATGTTACGATCGATCTGAATTTGGTTTACTTCTCGTTCCGCTTCGGCGGCGGCGGCAATCTCTGCCTGAACAAAATCACTCTCAACGTAGATATTGGTGGTTTCCAGGCGTGCCCCAGCAATCACTTTAAGCTTCGGAGTAAGCTCGTAGGTGAGCATACCGTAACCAGCAGCGATATCACTAGTTCCATTGTAGCTATCCGATAGCAGAGATTCATCCCTTACGAAAAGGCCAATAACATTACTACCAGACTCCCCACCAATAATACCCATATTATCATCAGCAAAGTACTGGCTAAGGTCAGCATTGACGTTACCCAAGACTTCACCGTTCCGATTAGCAAAGACACTGCTGAACTGCGTAAAGCGGCGCTCTTTGGTATTGTAAAGGCCACCAAACTTGACGGAGTTACCACGGCTTTTGTTCTGGAGAATAGGAATCGTAATGTCCAATTTACCTTGATAGGTGTCGTCGTTCAAATCCCGGTCAAAGCGAGTTGGCAGGGCAAAGTTCGATTCGTTGATCTGGGCAAAAGGTTCGCCGTTACGTAACTCGGAGATGTACCCCAGCTGGGTCAAGCCAGGCTCTAGCTGCTCCGTTCTAACGTAGTTAGCGGCCCATTCAATCTTGACGTTATTAAGGCCCGTTAGCGTATGCTGGCCTTCCAGCACGTAATCCTGGAGGTCGCGGGATTGGAAAGAAGTATTTGAGGACTGGAAGAAACTCTCTTCATTACCCACTACCCCAAACTGATCGTAGGCACCGCGTAAGCTACGGCGTTCCTGACTACCCTGGTGGCTGTAAATGGTGTAAAAACTGATGTTATTAGCAGAAGATGGGCGGAAATTAAGGCCGAACATCCCACCTAAGCTGGTATTCTCCACACTCCGATCGTCTTCCATGCTGAAGAGGCGAATCAGTCGATCAAAGGCCTGTCCGCCATTTTCGTAGTTTCCTTTAATACCATCCTGGTATTGATTGAAGCTCCGACGGTAGGTAAGCGTGGCAAAAACACCTACGGGCATCTCTCCAACTTTGATTTGGGTACCGATGTTGGCGCCGAAATTATAATCGATGGGAGTATTCTGGATTTGATCGTTGATGAATCCTGGGCCGATGGCATCGGTAGCTTCCTCCTGGATCGCGGCCAGGGCATCATCACGGCGCGCCTGGCGACCATCAGAATTATCAAAAGCACCTAGTTCATCGATCCTTTCGGTTTCACTGAAAAGAGCCGGGCGTTCGAGGGTTGCATCAGCAAACCCCAAGCCAGCGCGATCTCCAGCATCAAAAGTCAGGAAATCATCCCGGAAATTGTTTTGCGGGTTGTACGTGGTACCTAAGGAAATACCCCAGGTAAAGCGCTCCGGTAAAGATTTAAGCTTTACGTTCACACTACCACCCGTGAAATCGCCGGGCAGGTCAGGGGTAAAGGTTTTACTGGCCACGATGTTGTCCAGCAAATTCGTTGGAATCAAGTCAAGCTGAGCGCTGTTCCGATAGGGGTCAATACTGGGTAACCGCAGACCATTCACGGTAGTAGCGGAGTAACGGTCTCCGAGGCCGCGGACGTAAACGTACTTACCGTCAACCACGGTGGTACCAGTCACTTTTTTGAGCGCGTCACCAGCATTGTTGGCTCCAATACGCTGAATTTCCTGGCTAGACATGATGTCTTGCACCTTATCTGAATTTTGCCGTAGTTTCAGCACAGCTACCTCGCCTCGTTCCAAGGCTTTTGCAGTAACGGTAACGTCGAGTTCTAATTCCACTCCGGTGTCACCATCGAAGTTCACATCAATTAGGGTCGTTTCATTAGCCGATACTTCTACGGCTTCGATCTTTTTGTCGGCGTAGCCAACGTAAGATACCACCAGGGTATAAGTACCAGGGTCCGCTTTGAACTGATATTTACCTTCGATAAAATCCGTCTGGGCACCTGTAGTTGTTCCTTCGATTACCACGTTTGCCCCGAGCATGGGGAAGCCGTCTTCGTCGTAAACGGTTCCGGCAATAACGCCCTGTTGGGCGGCAGCCGCCGTGCCTAGTAGGCAGAGAACGGCCAGGAAAATGAAGCGATTAAGCATAAGTTAAGTGAATTATTGTTTGCACTAGATAAAAAGGGAGACCGCCGATCTTGGGAATTTGATCGCACGGTCTCGTTTGTTTCAAAGTTTTTTATGGGCATTAGGCGAAGGGCGCGGCCGCAGGTGCAAAGCAAGGATTGATGAAAGCAGTTTGAATATTTTACCAAGCTTTGCACCTGCGTACAGCGCCCTTTACTTAAGAGGAGATAGTTATCAAAATCACCTCTACAAGTGGGGCTTGAACTGATCGTGAACTTATTTATTCACTACCAGCTTCTGCAGAAGACGACTACCAGCGGCACGAAGTACTACTACGTAAGTACCGTTTGGCAGATTAGTCACGTTGATGGTCTCGGATTGAGGGCCAGCAGCAAAACGGCTCGCGCGGAAAGCTACCGGGCGACCGGTAATGTCCAGTACCGTGATTTCTACATCCATGGTATTAGGCAGTTCAAAGTTGATCCGTGCCTCGTCAGTAGCGGGGTTAGGTACCGGAGCGTCGAGGAGAAGACCGTTCTTTTCAACTTGGCCAAGGCTGTTAACAAAGTCAAAGTCGATGGCCTCTGCAACCGCGATCGCGGTCCAATCAATAATCCAAGCCTGGTCATCGCCAGCACCGTTTCCGGGAGCAAAAGCACCGTAGTAATCAACGTCCGTAAAGTAGTCACCTACTGGATCGGGAGCACCAAAGGAAGCTGGCCCAGCCAGGTTGGGACGAGGGTCCATTCCGTAGCCATCCGCATCACGAGTAGGGTTGTTGAGTACGGGGTCAGCAATTTGGTTGCCTGCGTCCGTGAAGTTTGTTACCACAACGGCGGAGGAAGTCATGTTCACTACTTCGTTCTGGTCTACGGCAACGAAGAGGTCAGCGGGCATATCGCCAGCACCAAAGTTCCAGAAGAAGTTGTTGTTGAAGCTGAGATCACCATCTTGTAGGCGCGCGTAAGCATCACCCGTATCGGTGTCATCGCGATCTTCGATGGCAACGGCTAAGCCGTTAAAGTCGGTGAAGATGGAGTTGTTGTAAGAACCACCCGTATTATCCCGCATCAGGATCGCCTTAATGGGGCTTTCTGCGGCGTCGCCACCGGTGGCCGTTTGTCCGTTGCCAATACCGACGTAAGTAGCGTTGTAGATCGTTGGGTTGGAGAAAGGAGCAAAGTCATCGGGAGAAGCACCATCGTGCTCACCGGCATGGCCAGTAGTAGTGTTCGGGGCCTGGATAGTGAACCAGAACTGGCCGTTACCGCGCCAGCCATAGTCGTAATCCATCGCATCATCCTTACAGAAGCCTACGGCGGCGTGGCTTACGTTCACCGTACCACCAAACCACTCAATGCCGTCGTCGTCGTTGGCGAATACTTCTACATAGTCGATTTCAGTAAGAGAACCTACCCCACCGAGGGTAAGACCGTTGATCTCGTCACCGTCAGAAAGCACGGCTCCTCCGTGGCGGATGGAAACATAGTTCAACTTACCGGAGTTATCCATATCGTCATTACCACCAAACTTGGCGCGTTCCTCGCTGGCATCAATGCCTTCGATACCGTCTTCGCCACCAGTGGTGGCAATGGTAGCGTTACCAAGGAGGATCAGACCACCCCACTCACCGCGGTCCGCAGCGGTGAAGTCGGTAGCATCTTCCAAGTCGTCTTCAGCAGCGGTAAAGATGATGGGCTCAGCGGCCGTACCATTAGCGAAGATTTGTGCGTCACGAGTAATAATCAGCGCGGAGGTGTTATCACCAGTAGATACGTCGTTAGCACCAAGGCCACGGACAACAACACCGGGGTTGATATTCAGTACACCGTCAGCTTCCAAGTATACCAGGCCATCAAGGGTGTAACAGGGCTGATCCCAGGTGTAGGTCTGACCGCCAACTAGGTCACCATCGGTAACCGTAACACAGTCGAAAGTATTTACTGGCTCCACCTCATCACCAAGGTAGTTCATGTCGCTGAGGGCGGTCCAGCTTTCCATCCAGTTGACGGTGTTACCGAAGGCGCCGCGGTAGGTGACTAAGTTGAAGAAGGGATCATCACTGGGTTGGCCACCGAACAGGGCCTCACCACCAGCATCAATCCGTGGGTCGAGCATATTGTTGGGCATCCGGCTGATGCTAGCGATACCCGTAGCGCCAATGGTGTTCTTGCCACCAAAGTCAGCGGCCAAAGTCGCGGAGGTGGCAGTAACGACCACTTCGTTCTGGTCGATAGCTAAAAAGAGGTCAGCCGGCGTATCACCTGCCTGGAAGTCTTCGAAGATGTTACCGGTAAAGGTCAGGTCACCAGCCTCAAAGCGAGCGTAAGAATCGCCCGTATCGGTGTCGGTACGGTCTTCTACGGAAATGGCGGAACCATTATAGCCAGTGAAGATGGAGTTGGCGTAAGTACCGCCGGTATTATCCCGCATCAGTACGGCGTCTACGGGGCTTTCGGCAGCATCACCGCCAGAAGCAGTAGCACCGTTACCAATACCGATGTAAGTAGCGTTATAGATTACTGGGTTGGAGAAAGGAGCGAAATCATCGGGGGAAGCTCCATCGTGCTCACCGGCGTGGCCCGTGGTGGTGTTAGGCTCCTGGATCACGAACCAGAACTGGCCGCGACCGCGCCAGCCGTAATCGTAGTCCATACCGTCGTCCTTACAGAAGGAAACTACGGCGTGCTTCACGTCAACCGTACCACCGAACCACTCGATGCCGTCGTCGTCGTTGGCGAATACTTCTACGTAGTCGATTTCTGTACCAGAGCCTACCCCACCGAGGGTAAGACCGTTGATCTCATCACCATCAGAAAGAACGGCACCACCGTGGCGGATGGATACGTAGTTCAGTTTACCGGAGCTGTCCCCATCGTCGTTACCACCAAACTTGGCGCGTTCTTCGCTGGCGTCGATTCCTTCGATGCCATCCTCACCACCAGTAGTAGCGATAGTAGCATTTCCAAGCAGGATCAAACCACCCCACTCACCGCGGTCAGCGGAAGTAAAGTCACTAGGATCGTTGAGGTCATCTTCTGCAGCAGTGAAGATGATGGGTTCTTCGGCAGTACCCGTAGCGTTGATGGTCGCATCGCGGGTAATGATCAGCGCGGAAGTGTTATCGCCAGTGGATACATCGTTAGCGCCAAGGCCACGGATAACCGTTCCCGCTTCGATGTTCAGCACACCGTCTGCTTCCAGGTATACAAGACCGTCGAGGGTGTAGCAATTACCACCGCCCCAGTTGTAAGTTTGGCCGGCAAGAAGATCACCATCACGAACAACCGTACAGTCGAAGGTATTAATGGGTTCTACTTCGTCACCGAGGTAGTTCATGTCGTTGAGGGCCGTCCAGCCAGACAACCAGTTAACGGAGTTACCGAAAGCACCACGGTAAGTAACCAGGTTGAAGAAAGGATCATCACTGGGTGTACCACCACCGAGAGCAGCGCCACCGGCGTCAATCCTCGGGTCAAGCATACTGTTAGGAGTGCGGCTAATGCTCGCAATTCCGGTAGCGCCAATGGTGTTCTTGCCGCCAAAGTCAGCAGCCAGCGTGGCGGAGGCAGCAGTAACGACCACTTCATTCTGATCGATGGC